>NZ_JALAZE010000005.1 GCF_022809095.1 Bacillus kexueae | reverse complement strand
TGAGTAAGATCCCTGAAAGATGATCAGGTTGATAGGTCCGAGGTGGAAGTGTGGTGACACATGGAGCTGACGGATACTAATCGATCGAGGACTTAACCTATTCAATCAGTTGATTGATTTCAGTGAACACGTTATCTAGTTTTGAAAGAATAATCTTCTTTCAAACCATATGAAAAAGAAAAGGGTTTTGAGAAGCAAGCAGTTCGAGGAACCGAGGAAGAGAGCGCCGGAGCGTACAAGCGTACGTGAGGATGTGAACGACCGAAGGTGACAAAGAAATGCGCAGCTTATCGAAAGCCGAAAACATATTGTCTGGTGGCGATAGCGAAGAGGTCACACCCGTTCCCATACCGAACACGGAAGTTAAGCTCTTCAGCGCCGATGGTAGTTGGGGTTTCCCTGTGAGAGTAGGACGCTGCCAGGCAAGAGAAACGAAAGAGTAGCGAATGGGCTACTCTTTTTTTTGTTACAGAAAGTTAAAGTTCAATAAAGTGTTAAAGTATTCTCTTTACCGTTTTTTTGGTGTCTAGCTCCAAGCGCCATCAGCTCGGGTCGTTTCGGCCCTGCTGTGGCGACGAAAGCCTCCTCGCAGGTCCTCCAGCGCCCTTTGCCTAAGGACTTGCGCTTTGCGCTTTTCTTAACTTTGCAAAAATAATAAAACGATCTGTGTCAAATGCGAGGGGAGGAGTATTTTCTCTTACCCCTCAGCCAACTTTAATATCATACAATTTCAACTGTATTACATTTAGGTCAAAACGTAAATTGTTCGATTATTTAACTCTTCTACACAAAACTCAAAGCTTTCTTCATTCTCCAACAAAAATGGTCTTCAGAACCAAAAGCTGTAACGTTATCTTCGGTTTAATAAACCATCGAGCATGTTACTCCCATATCTATCCGACGTCCGTATGGATGCATCATCAAACATTACGCATTGGTTCCACTTCCTATATTCCAAACACTTATTTCAAAGCTACTTACTCTTCCTAAAAATTATTTGGTGTAGTTGTTCATTTTCTCATCTTTCTGTTTCACATCAACTAACTCAAAACGTTCACAAACTACTAGCATATCGTCAGAAAATGTTTTACCGACTTTGTTCAATTCAATGGTAAAAAACTCTTTATGTGAGGTATACCAATATTCATAAGTACGATCACCTTCACCTTCTGCAATGGCAAATTCTTCAGGTACCTCATTCATTGGTAGGATTTGTACATCAGTCGTTCTAATAATGGCAACAGGCTCATCTTGACTGTTTAAAATGATGTTATATTCTCCTGTTGTAGGCAAAGGTTCATTCTCCATCTCATAAAAAATATAGCCTGAGCAAGTAGCGGTCTTAATCCCATCTATCACTAATTGAGCAAGATGATCTGGGTTCGCGCCAAATTGCCAAGCGCTGACAGGGACTTCTGGCTTCAATTGCTCTTGCTTTTCCCAGTACTTTTCCCAATACGTAAGTGCCTCTTTGTTCATAATTTCACCCCATTGAATACTAAGAATCTTTTGTAATTTAATCATACCAAATATTTTGAAAAAATGTTTAAATCTTCATTTGTAACTAAGTTTAGATGAATGTGGCAACTTCCTGCCCTTTTCTTTCATGTGAAAATCATCTACAATGTGAGTACAGATGTGTTGAAAGAGTAAGGAAGGATTTATTGTATGAGTAAAAAACCAAATAAGCGTAGGTTCGAAGTACAGGAGAACGAATCAATAGACGAGTGTTTGACACGGATGAAAGAGGAAGGATATTTCCCTATTAGAAGAATGGAAGAACCGATTTTTAAGGAAGAAATTGTAGACGGTGTCGTAGAAGTGGTACCATTCGGACGAAAAATTGTTTTCGAAGGGAAATTAACGTAAAACACGAACATTATTTATAATAAATTAAATATTGTTCGATATTCCGTTGACACAGTATCCAAACATTGTTAAGATGAAGATGAATTAAATATCGCAATACCAGTACCTCATATAATCTTGGGAATACGGCCCAAAAGTCTCTACCCAACGACCGTAAATTGTTGGACTATGGGGGAAAGTAATTTGTGCCTGACATTGAGCATTCGTATGTTCTATGCCCGGTTTGTATTACTTTCCTTTATATGAGGGAAAATACAGAACGGGCTTTTTCTATTTTTTCGCAAATCCAATACGATTTTACCCCTATTTAGTTGCCCGTTCTGTACCTTTTTGATTGTTATGCGTTTTTTAATATAGATTGATTCTAAGCTAAGCAAAAGGGGGAGCAGCATGAAGCCAGTTGTAGGCGTAATAATGGGGAGCACATCAGATTGGGAGACGATGCGGCATAGTTGTGAAGTGCTGGATGAACTAAATATTCCATATGAAAAACAAGTGGTATCTGCTCATCGAACACCAGACTTTATGTTTGAATATGCAGAGAAGGCAAGAGGTCGTGGGATAAAGGTAATTATTGCCGGGGCAGGTGGAGCGGCACATCTGCCTGGAATGGTCGCTGCCAAAACGACGTTACCTGTAATTGGTGTACCGGTAAAGTCAAGTACTCTAAATGGTCTTGACTCTTTACTATCGATTGTTCAAATGCCCGGTGGTGTACCCGTTGCAACGGTGGCAATTGGAAAAGCAGGAGCTACCAATGCAGGTCTTTTAGCAGCCCAAATCATCTCAATTGAAGATCAAGCGGTGTATCAAACTCTTGAAGAACGCCGGGAAAAAATCCGAACATCAGTTTTAGAAAGTAGTGATCAGCTTGTTTAAGCAGATACAACCTGGACAAACAATTGGGATTATCGGTGGTGGGCAGCTCGGAAGATATATGGCGATTGCTGCAAAAAACATGGGGTATGAAGTGGCAGTTTTAGATCCGACACACAATAGCCCTTGTGGTCAAATTAGTGACTATGAAGTAACGGCTGCTTACGATGATTTGGAAGCGGTACAGCAGTTGGCAAAAATGAGCGACATCATCACATATGAGTTTGAGAATATTGACTATGATGCACTACAGTGGCTTGAGAAGAATGCCTATCTACCTCAAGGAAGCGAACTACTTTCATTGACGCAAGATCGTCAAACGGAAAAAGAAGCGATGGTTCAGATTGGTGCTAAAGTAGCTCCTTTCCACATTGTCGAAAGTGAAGAAGAGCTATTATTGGCAGTGAAGGACATCGGGCTTCCAGCAGTTTTAAAAACATGCCGCGGAGGCTACGATGGGAAAGGTCAAAGTGTTATCAAACAATTGGAAGATATCCAACAGGCGAAGTCCTTACTTGAAAGCGGACGTTGTGTACTAGAAAAATGGATATCTTTTGATATGGAGATTTCTGTTATTGTTACGAGGAGCGTAAAAGGGGAGATAACAACATTCCCTGTTGCGGAAAATATCCATGTGAATAATATCTTACACCAGAGTATTATTCCGGCAAGGTGTGAGAATGATCTCATCCAAAATGCAACTGAAGCAGCCATAAAAATAGCTGAAAAAGTTAATTTAGTAGGGACACTTGCAGTGGAGATGTTTGTGGCAAACGGTGAGATTTACATTAATGAATTGGCTCCTCGTCCACACAATTCAGGGCATTACACGCTAGATTTGTGCAATGTTAGCCAATTTGAGCAACATATTCGAGCGATTTGTGGTCTTCCATTACAAAAAACGATTCTTCTCCATGATGGAATAATGGTCAATATACTAGGACAACACTTACAGGAAGCGATGAACCAGATAGAGTTGCTTGAGAACGGCAAATTATATTTATACGGGAAAAAAGAAGCGAAAAAGAATCGAAAAATGGGGCACATGACATTTTTTGCGAAAGATATTCACGCGCTAAAGAAGCAATTAGACGAATCGAACATTTGGAGGTAATGGGAATGATTGAACGTTACACTAGACCTGAAATGGGTGCGATTTGGACGGAAGAAAATCGCTTTCAAGCATGGTTAGAGGTTGAAATTTTAGCTTGTGAGGCTTGGGCAGAGTTAGGTGTGATTCCAAAAGAGGATGTCCAAAAACTTCGTGAGAATGCCTCCTTTGATATTAACCGAATTAAAGAAATTGAAGAAGAAACTCGACATGACGTTGTTGCTTTTACACGAGCGGTTTCTGAAACATTAGGCGAAGAACGAAAATGGGTGCATTACGGTCTAACGTCAACAGATGTAGTTGATACAGCTCTATCTTATCTCCTTAAGCAAGCCAATGATATTCTTCTAAAAGATATCGAAAATTTTGTTGAAATTTTAAAGAACAAGGCGCTTGAGCATAAATATACCGTGATGATGGGACGTACTCATGGCGTACATGCTGAGCCGACAACCTTTGGTTTGAAAATGGCGCTTTGGTATGAAGAAATGAAACGTAATTTAGAACGTTTCAAACGTGCAAAAGAGGAAATTGAAGTCGGTAAAATTTCCGGAGCTGTTGGAACATATGCAAACATTGACCCGTTTGTTGAGCAGTATGTTTGCGAAAAACTTGGATTAAAAGCGGCACCTATTTCTACCCAAACGTTACAACGTGATCGCCACGCTGAGTATGTGGCAACACTAGCACTAATTGCTACATCTATTGAAAAGTTTGCTGTCGAAATCCGCGGTCTTCAAAAAAGTGAAACTCGTGAAGTAGAAGAATTTTTTGCGAAAGGGCAAAAAGGGTCTTCTGCCATGCCACATAAACGTAACCCAATAGGATCTGAGAATATGACAGGGATTGCACGAGTTGTTCGTGGAATGATGATGACAGCCTACGAAAATGTTCCATTATGGCATGAACGTGATATTTCCCATTCTTCGGCTGAACGAATCATTTTACCTGATGTAACCATCGCTCTTAATTATATGCTGAATCGTTTTGGGAACATCGTGAAGAACTTAACGGTGTTTGAAGAAAACATGAAACGTAACATGGATAAAACACTCGGACTCATTTATTCTCAACGTGTGTTATTAGCATTAATTAATACGGGGATGACACGTGAAGAAGCATATGACCTCGTTCAACCTAAAGCAATGGAAGCATGGGAGCTTCAAGTTCCGTTCCGTCAGCTTATTGAAGCGGAAGATAAGATTACGAGTCGTTTATCGAAAGAAGATATTGATGATTGCTTTGATTACCAATATCATCTGAAAAACGTTGATGTTATTTTCGAGCGTTGCGGATTAACTGAATAGAGGTGGCGTACTGCCTCTATTTCAACCTTAATATTGCCAATATTCCGTCTTTAGGGGGATTTCATACATGAATGTTCAAGTTGGTTCATTACTCTACGAAGGAAAAGCGAAACGAATTTATGAGACAGACGATTCCAATGTTTTTCTGGTCTCTTATAAAAACGCAGCTACAGCTTTTAACGGAGAAAAAAAAGCGGAGATTGAAGGCAAAGGCCGACTAAATAATGAAATTTCTTGTCTTTTATTCGCGAAGTTAAAAGAATTTGGGATTCCCACTCATTTTATTGAACGAGTGTCTGAGCATGAGCAACTAGTTAAGCGTGTTTCGATTATTCCTCTTGAAGTAGTCGTTCGTAATATCGCTGCAGGGAGCTTGTCTAAGCGACTTGGAATTGAAGAGGGGACGAAATTAGAAAAGTCGGTCATCGAATATTACTACAAAAATGATGACTTAGGAGACCCGCTAATCAATGAGGCGCATATTGATCTATTAAAGATTGCAACGAAAGAACAACTTCAAGCCATTGAAAACATTGCTTTCAAAGTGAATGAAGTTTTAACCGAATATTTTAATCAATTCAATGTAGAATTAGTAGATTTTAAATTAGAATTTGGTGTAACAGAAGATGGAACATTGTTACTTGCAGATGAAATCTCCCCTGACACTTGTCGACTTTGGGATATCCATACGAAAGAAAAGCTTGATAAAGATGTCTTCAGACGAGATATTGGCTCGCTAACAGAAGCTTATGAAGAAATTTTAAATCGATTAGGAGGAAACAAACCATGTACAAAGTAAAAGTTTATGTGACATTACGCGAAAGTGTTTTAGATCCACAAGGGAACGCGGTAAAAGGTTCTTTACATTCTATGAATTATACAGAAGTTCAAGATGTTCGCATTGGAAAGTACATGGAACTTCTAATCGAAGAAACGGATAAAAACGTTGAGGACAAGGTAAAAGAAATGTGCGATAAGTTACTGGCTAACCCAGTGATTGAAGACTACCGATATGAGATTGAGGAGGTAGTCGCGCAGTGAAATTCGCGGTAATCGTCTTTCCAGGATCGAATTGTGATGTTGACATGTTTCATGCGATTAAAGATGAATTAGGCGAGGAAGTAGAATACGTTTGGCATGATGCGACGGATTTAAGCCAATATGATGGGATTCTTCTTCCGGGTGGATTTTCATACGGGGACTACCTACGATCAGGTGCCATTGCTCGCTTTGCCAATGTAATGAAAGAGGTTGTAAAAGCTGCAAAGGAAGGAAAGCCCGTATTAGGCGTTTGTAATGGATTTCAAATTTTACTTGAAGTCGGACTACTACCAGGAGCGATGCGTCGAAATGAAAACCTTAAGTTCATGTGTCGTCCGGTAACATTACGCGTTCAGAATGCGAATACGATGTTCTCCTCTCTTTATGAAGAAGGTGAGCGCATTACGATTCCGATTGCTCATGGCGAAGGAAACTATTATTGTGATGAACAAACACTCACGAAGTTGATTGAGAATAATCAAATTGTCTTTACGTATGAAGATAACCCAAATGGTAGTTTGCAAAACATTGCGGGTATTGTCAATGAACAAGGGAATGTATTAGGAATGATGCCACATCCAGAGCGTGCAGTAGATAATCTACTAGGAAGTGCAGATGGCTTAAAATTATTCAAATCAATTGTGAAAAGTTGGAGGGAAGCTCATGTCACTAATGCTTGAACCATCATCTCAAATGATTAAGGAAGAAAAAATTTATCAACAAATGGGCGTTAGTGATGAAGAGTTCGCCCTAATTGAAAAAATTTTAGGTCGTTTACCGAACTATACAGAAATCGGGATTTTCTCGGTTATGTGGTCAGAGCACTGTAGTTATAAAAATTCAAAACCTGTATTAAAAAAGTTTCCTACTTCAGGGGAACGTGTACTGCAAGGACCGGGAGAAGGAGCGGGTATCGTCGATATTGGCGATCAACAAGCTGTAGTTTTTAAAATAGAAAGTCATAACCATCCTTCTGCGATTGAGCCTTATCAAGGGGCAGCAACAGGTGTTGGTGGTATTATTCGTGATGTATTCTCAATGGGGGCTCGCCCTGTAGCTTTATTAAACTCTTTACGATTTGGAGAGCTTACCTCCCCGCGTGTGAAATATTTATTTGAAGAAGTTGTCGCAGGAATTGCGGGGTATGGTAACTGTATTGGAATCCCGACGGTAGGGGGAGAGGTGCAATTCGATCCTTCTTATGAAGGCAATCCACTTGTAAATGCAATGTGTGTCGGACTGATTAATCATGAAGATATTAAGAAAGGGCAAGCAAAAGGTGTCGGAAATACTGTCATGTATGTGGGGGCAAAAACTGGTCGTGACGGTATTCATGGTGCAACATTTGCTTCTGAGGAGCTAACGGATGAATCCGATGAAAAGCGTCCGGCTGTTCAAGTTGGGGACCCTTTTATGGAGAAGTTATTACTTGAAGCTTGCTTAGAGGTTATTAAGTCAGATGCGTTAGTTGGGATTCAAGACATGGGAGCAGCTGGGTTAACAAGCTCCTCTGCTGAAATGGCAAGTAAAGCGGGATCTGGAATTGAAATGAACTTAGACCTCGTTCCACAGCGAGAACTTGGAATGACTCCGTATGAGATGATGTTATCTGAATCACAGGAACGTATGTTACTTGTCATTGAAAAAGGTCGTGAACAAGAGATTATTGACTTATTTGAGAAATATAATCTTGAAGCTGTTGCGATTGGGAAAGTAACAGATGATAAAATGCTTCGATTATTCCATAAGGGTGAGGTTGTTGCAGAAATTCCGGTTGATGCATTAGCAGAGGACGCACCAGTGTATCATAAACCATCTGTAGAACCAGCCTATTATCGAGAATTTAAGGAAATGGCACCATATCAACCGAACATTGAAAACTACAAGGAGACATTACTTCAATTGCTTCAGCAACCGACCATTGCAAGTAAAGAGTGGGTGTACGATCAGTATGATTATATGGTACGGACAAACACGGTCGTATCCCCTGGATCAGATGCGGCAGTTATCCGCATTCGCGAAACAAACAAAGCACTTGCGATGACAACCGATTGTAATTCTCGTTACCTTTATCTTGATCCGGAAATGGGCGGAAAAATTGCTGTTGCTGAAGCAGCAAGAAACATCGTTTGTTCTGGAGCTATGCCATTAGCTATTACGGATTGTTTGAATTTTGGGAATCCTGAAAAACCGGAGATCTTTTGGCAGATTGAAAAATCGGTTGATGGAATGAGTGAGGCTTGCCGTCAATTAGATACACCGGTTATCGGTGGAAATGTTTCTTTATACAACGAAACGAATGGTACAGCAGTTTATCCAACACCTGTTGTAGGGATGGTGGGGTTAATTGAAGACCTTTCCCATATTACTACTCAGTCATTTAAAGAAGAAGGAGACCTCATTTATTTAATCGGTGAATCGAAACCGGAATTCGGCGGTAGTGAACTGCAAAAAATGTTAGAAGGAAAAATCTTTGGCCAAGCACCAGCCATTGATTTAGAAGTTGAGAAAAGTCAGTTAACACAACTGTTAGCAGCAATCCAACAAGGATTCGTTCAATCGGCTCATGACGTAGCTGAAGGTGGTCTAGCAGTTGCGTTAGCGGAAAGTATGATCGGAACAGCTGGTCTAGGAGCATCTGTGGAAATTTCGGGTGAGGTTGCTGCTGCATTATTTGGTGAATCTCAATCTCGCATTGTTGTTTCCATCAAGCGTGAGCATCAAAAAGATTTTGAACAACTAGTGGATGCAAAGCAAATCGGAACGGTAACAAAGGATGGAGAATTAAACGTAAAGCATGAATCTGGTGAAGAGCTAATCAAAGCGACAGCTCTTGAACTGGAGCGTGCTTGGAAAGGAGCTATTCCATGCTTGCTGAAATCAAGGGGCTAAATGAAGAGTGCGGCGTTTTCGGTGTCTGGGGACACCGAGACGCTGCCCAAATTACTTACTATGGATTGCATAGCCTCCAACATCGTGGTCAAGAAGGAGCAGGAATTGTCGTTTCCGACGGAGAAAAGCTTGTAGGTTATAAAGGGCTTGGATTAGTCTCTGAAGTATTTGCTCAAGGGCAGTTAAATGATTTAATCGGAAAGGCAGCAATTGGGCACGTCCGCTATGCAACAGCTGGTGGTGGTGGATATGCGAATGTTCAACCGCTTCTATTCCGTTCTCAAAACGGAAGCCTTGCTTTAGCGCATAATGGAAATTTAGTAAATGCGTCTGGTTTAAAGCATCAGTTAGAGAATCAAGGAAGTATCTTTCAATCGACTTCGGACACGGAAGTGCTCGCTCATTTAATTAAGCGAAGCGGGTATTCTTCATTAAAGGATAAAGTGAAAAATGCCCTGCAAATGATTAAAGGTGCCTATGCATTTCTGATTATGACGGAAACGGAAATGATGGTTGCTCTTGATCCGAATGGTCTTCGTCCTCTGTCCATTGGGCGATTGGGTGATGCGTATGTTGTCGCTTCTGAGACATGTGCGTTTGATGTCATTGGAGCGGAATATGAGCGAGATGTAGAACCAGGAGAATTATTAATTATCGATGATGAAGGTTTAAGAAGCGAGAGATTCTCAAAAAATATTAATCGTGCCATTTGCTCGATGGAATTTATTTATTTTTCAAGACCTGATAGTAATATTGAAGGAATCAATGTGCATACAGCGAGAAAAAATCTCGGGAAGAAGCTCGCGTTAGAAGCTCCGATTGAAGCGGATGTTGTAACGGGTGTACCAGACTCTAGTATTTCGGCTGCGATCGGCTTTGCAGAAGAGTCTGGTATTCCGTATGAACTCGGGCTTATTAAAAACCGGTATGTTGGACGTACTTTTATTCAACCCTCTCAATCCCTACGAGAACAAGGAGTAAAGATGAAATTATCACCTGTACGAAAAGTAGTGGAAGGAAAGCGGGTTGTGATGGTCGATGATTCCATCGTTCGCGGAACTACTTCGAAACGAATCGTCAATATGTTAAGGGAAGCTGGAGCAACGGAAGTTCATGTTCGGATAAGCTCGCCCCCTATTGCGAATCCATGCTTTTATGGAATCGATACTTCGACTCATGAAGAGTTGATTGCATCTTCTCACTCAGTGGAAGAAATACGTCAAGTCATTGGAGCGGATAGTTTAGCCTTTTTATCGAATGAGGGGCTTTTAGATGGAATTGGTCGTACGTATGATGGAGAATTCAGAGGCCAATGCATGGCGTGCTTTACTGGAAAATATCCAACTGATATTTATGAAGATACTGTATTACCGCATGAAAAAGAGTAATTTGTTAATAACGTCAGTGGAGGTTTATCCCCCACTGATGATTTTTATCGGTTTAATAATCAGCTAGGAGGATGAATATGTCCAAAGCATATAAAGAGGCGGGAGTAGATATACATGCAGGATACGAAGCAGTTGCTCGCATGAAAAAGCATGTGGCCAAAACAAATCGACTAGGTGTGATGGGGACGCTCGGCGGTTTTGGCGGCATGTTTGACTTATCATCTTTACCCTATAAGGAACCTGTTCTCGTTTCTGGAACAGATGGAGTCGGGACGAAATTAAAGCTTGCATTTCAAATGAATCAACACGATACGATCGGGATAGATGCCGTTGCAATGTGTGTCAATGATATATTAGCGCAAGGAGCTGAACCACTATTTTTTCTTGATTATTTAGGTGTTGGAAAGGCAGAACCTGAGAAAATCGAACAGATTGTAAAAGGTGTTGCAGACGGCTGCGAGCAGGCAGGGTGCGGACTAATAGGAGGAGAAACCGCTGAAATGCCTGGTGTTTATGACGAAAATGAATACGACATCGCTGGATTTGCAGTAGGTGTCGTTGAAAAATCACAAATCGTCACTGGAGAGAAAATAAAAGAAGGGGACTTACTAATCGGCCTATCTTCATCTGGAATTCATTCTAACGGATTCTCACTAGTTCGAAAGATATTACTAGAAGACCATCAATTAAACTTACAAGATGTGTACGAGCCGTTCCAGCAAAAATTAGGATATGAACTCTTAACTCCGACGAAAATTTATGTCAATCCTGTATTACAAGCGTTAAAAAAATGTGATATTCACGGAATGGCGCATATTACAGGTGGAGGATTCATTGAAAACATTCCACGAATGATGCCTGAAGGATTAGGGGCTGAAATTGATTACGGCTCTTGGCCGATTCCACCGATATTCTCATTTATTGAAGAGAAGGGGTCTATTGAGCGTAAAGAAATGTTCGAAGTATTTAATATGGGAATTGGATTTGTCTTAGCTGTGCCGGAAGATGATATGCCAAAAGCAATTGAAGCTTTAGAAGAAAACGGAGAGAAAGCATTCATTATTGGTCGAGTCAAAAAGGGTGAGGGCGTCACATTTGGCGGAGGAGAGTTGTAATGAAGAGAATTGCTATTTTCGCCTCAGGAAACGGGTCGAACTTTCAATCTATTGTCGATCATATAAAGGCTGGGAAGCTTGAAGCTGAAGTTGGTCTTGTTGTCTGTGATCGCATCGGAGCAAAGGTTATTGAACGTGCTAAAAAAGAACAATTAGAAACGTTCGTGTTTGATCCGAAAGAATACGAGAGTAAAAAACATTTTGAAGGTGAAATCCTAGAGCGACTTCACAAAAATCATATTGATCTTATCGTGTTAGCTGGTTATATGCGATTAATTGGACCAACGTTACTACAATCCTTCGAAGGAAAAATAATAAATATTCACCCTTCGCTTCTTCCGTCTTTTCCGGGGAAGAATGCGATGGAGCAAGCACTTACTGCAGGTGTTCGTATTACTGGAGTAACCATCCACTATGTAGATGAAGGGATGGATACGGGACCTATTATTGCTCAAAAGGCTGTTGAAGTTGAACAAGGAGAAACGATTGAATCATTGGCACAAAAAATCCATGACGTAGAACACGTTTTTTATCCTTCTGTCATTCAGAAATTGTTAAAGTCTAGTAATTGAGGTGAAAGAAAATGAAGAGAGCTCTTGTTAGCGTATCGAATAAAGAGGGAATTGTCCCATTTGTATCCGAATTAGTTCAATTAGGAATTGAAGTCATATCGACTGGTGGAACAAAAAAATTACTAGAAGAGAACGGTGTGCACGTTACAGGGATTTCCGATGTAACAGGCTTTCCAGAAATTATGGATGGTCGAGTGAAAACTCTTCATCCTGCGATTCATGGTGGATTATTGGCCGTTCGAAGCAATGAAGCGCATATGCAACAACTGGCAGAAAATCAAATCAAGCCTATTGATATTGTCGTAGTAAACTTGTACCCATTTAAAGAAACAATTACAAAAGAAGGAACAACCTTCCAAGACGCGATTGAAAATATTGATATTGGTGGACCTGCCATGCTCCGAGCTTCAGCTAAGAATCATGAGGATGTCGTTGTCGTGGTGGACCCTTCGGATTATGAAGTGGTCTTACGTGAGCTAAAAGAAACGAGCGATGTAAAACTAGAAACGAAAAAACGACTTGCCGCCAAAGTATTTCGTCATACGGCGCATTATGACGCTCTGATTGCTGAATTTTTAACGAATGAAGTAGGAGAAAAGGATTTAGAGACGATCACCGTTACTTTTGAGAAAAAGCAGTCGTTAAGATATGGTGAAAATCCGCACCAAGAGGCGACATTTTACCAAAAGCCTGTTCGTCCGAAAAGCTCCTTAACGGAAGCCATTCAATTGCATGGCAAGGAGCTTTCTTATAACAACATTAAAGACGCAGATGCTGCGTTGCAAATCGTGAAAGAATTTGATGAGCCGGCTGTTGTTGCAGTCAAGCATATGAATCCATGTGGTGTAGGTACGGGAGGCTCCATTTTTGAAGCTTATACGCGTGCGTACGAAGCAGATTCAACATCCATCTTCGGTGGTATTGTCGCACTAAATCGAGAAGTAGATAAAGAAACTGCTGAGAAAATGCATGAAATCTTCTTAGAAATAATTATTGCCCCTTCTTTTACACAAGAAGCTCTCGACATATTAACAAGTAAGAAAAACTTGCGATTGCTGACACTTGATGTCAATGCTCCGTCAGAGAAGGAAAGACAATTAACATCTGTACACGGCGGATTATTAATTCAAGATGAAGATCATTTCGGCTTAAAGGATGCGAATATTACCGTTCCAACAAAACGTGAACCGACTGAACAAGAGTGGAAAGACCTTAAGTTAGCTTGGAAGGTAGTAAAGCATGTGAAATCAAATGCAATTGTCCTCGCAAAAGATGAAATGACTGTCGGAGTTGGTGCAGGTCAGATGAACCGGGTTGGCGCAGCGAAAATTGCCATAGATCAAGCTGGAGAAAAAGCAAAAGGAAGTGCTCTTGCATCTGATGCATTTTTCCCGATGTCTGATACGGTTGAAGCAGCTGCAAAAGCAGGAGTAACAGCTATTATTCAACCAGGTGGATCAATACGAGATGAAGAATCGATTCAAAAAGCAGATGAATATGGGATTGCGATGGTCTTTACAGGCGTACGCCATTTCAAGCATTAATCCATTCCAATCCTAACTGTTTACGGAAACAAAGAAAGAAGGAGTGCAAAACATGAACGTATTCATTATTGGAAAAGGCGGAAGAGAACATGCCATCGCATGGAAAGTGGCTCAAAGTCCTCTCGTTCAAACAGTCTATGTTGCACCGGGAAATGCAGGAATGAAAGAAGTAGCGACCATCGTAAATATTTCGGAACTAGATACGGATAATCTTGTGAAATTTGCGAAAGAAAATGAAGTGGATTTAACCATTGTCGGACCGGAAGTTCCTTTAATGAATGGCGTTGTGAATGCATTTCAAAAAGAGGGGTTAATGATTTTTGGTCCTACGCAAGAAGCGGCATTAATTGAAGGAAGTAAAGCATTTGCGAAAGATTTAATGAAGAAATACGAAATACCAACTGCCGACTATGAAACGTTTACAGAATTTGAAGATGCGAAGCGTTATGTTGAGAATAAGGGGGCACCAATCGTTATTAAAGCAGATGGCTTAGCAGCAGGAAAAGGAGTCGTCGTTGCCGAAACGGTTGAAGAAGCCATCGAAACATTGAGAGATTACTTAGAAAATGATAAATTCGGCAATGCTAGCTCTTCTGTAGTAATTGAGGAATTTTTAAAAGGTGAAGAATTCTCTTACATGGCTTTTGTTCATGGTCAGAAGGTTTACCCGATGGTTATTGCTCAAGATCATAAGCGTGCCTTTGATGGTGATGAAGGACCGAACACAGGTGGCATGGGGGCATATTCACCAGTACCTCAAATTTCGAAGGAAGTTGTCGATACGGCATTTGAAACAATTTTACAACCAACGGCACATGCTATGTTACAAGAAGGGCGTCCTTTCACAGGAATTTTATATGCAGGGTTAATTTTGACAGAGGAAGGGCCAAAGGTGATTGAATTTAATGCTCGATTTGGAGATCCTGAAACCCAAGTGGTGTTACCGAGACTTCAATCTGATCTCGTAGAGGTTTTAGTTTCTATCTTAAAAGGACAAGAAGTAGAACTACGTTGGTCAGAGGAAGCGGTGCTTGGAGTAGTGGCTGCAGCTTGTGGCTATCCAGATGCGTACGAGAAAGGGATTGAACTTGGAGATTTACAACCACTAAATTCCAACCATATCATTTTCCATGCGGGTACAAAAGAAGAGAACGGCCAATTCGTATCAGATGGTGGCCGCGTTTATCTCGTGGCTTCTACTGGAGCGTCTTTAAAGGAAGCTAAAGATGAGGTATACCGTCAACTTGAACAAATGTCCACAGCAGGACTATTTTATCGAAAAGACATCGGATACCGAGCTTTGTAGTCGTTACGTTCGACGTTTTTTTCGGACAAAGGCGTAGTATAGTGCAACGATACTTCCGATGATGATGGCCATGACAAATGACATATCCGTAAAAAATTCCATAAACATTTTGTGCACCTCTTTCCATTAAAGTAAGGGAGCAATCCGATTGGATTTGCTCCTTTTTTAGTTGTACTGAAAAAACTTAAACCTCAGGACGGATTAAAGGTCATCGCGTCTTCATCTTCGTAATCCTCTTCATAATCCATGTAACTTTCAAAAAGGAAGGTTACTGGACAAAAGCGTAAAATTCCTTCTCCCACTTTCATAGCCGCTGCCATGATGAATAGGAGTAGCGAATCTCTCCAAGGTGTTTTCATATATTTCGTACAAGCCCAGCATAAGGCGGTAAGTCCGACGGTAATGCGAATAAGGGCGTTGACAATTCCTATATTTGGTCTGAGCATTTCCTTCACTCCTTTTTGTCAAATTCTTGTCTTGCGAAATTCTTTAATGCGTTAATATTGTTCATGTGTTAACATAAAAAGGAATGAACAATGTTTAGGAGGAGTGCTTATGCCAAGTCGTGCTTATTGGAAACTGAACGAAATTCGGCAACACGTCGATGTCGCATCGAAAAAATTAGCACCAACTTTATGGCTAAAGCATGCTACGTTTTTACACCCTTACATGAATCAATGGGTAACGGGACATATTTGGATTCACAATGACCGGATTGTTTATGTTGGGCCTGAAGAGCCGCAAGTGAATGCACAAACAGAAGTGTATGATTGTGAAGGCACTTTTTTAGTACCGGGTTACATTGAGCCACATGCCCACCCATTTCAGTTATATAATCCCCATACTTTAGCGAAGTATGTGTCGCAATCGGGGACGACGACGTTAGTGTGCGATAATTTAACACTGTTATTACAATTCGATAAAAAGAAAGCGTTTTCTTATATAGATAGCTTACAATCACTGCCTGTTCAATTTTATTGGTGGGCCCGCTTTGATTTGCAAACGGAAATGAAAGAAGAAGGGAAAATTTTAGCTCCTGATGTCATAAAGGAATGGATCGAGCATCCGGCCGTCATTCAAGGAGGAGAATTGACGGGGTGGCCTAAATTGTCAGCTGGAGATGACTTGTACTTAAACTGGATGAATGAAACAAAAGCTGCTGGAAAACGTTTAGAAGGTCATTTTCCTGGAGCTTCCTTTGGAACTCTTGCCAAAATGAAACTGTTTGGAGCTGATTGCGATCACGAAGCAATGACAGGTGAAGAGGTGTATAACCGACTGATGAATGGATACACGGTTTCTTTAAGACATTCATCTATTCGACCAGATTTACCGAAGCTTCTTCGAGAAATAATGGACCTTGGCATCACGCGTTATGATGAGATGTTTTTTACGACAGACGGATCAACTCCGAGCTTTTATGAAGAAGGCATGATGAATCAAGCGATTGAAATAGCTATAAATGAAGGTGTACCAGTGATTGATGCTTACAAAATGGCCTCGTATAATGTGGCGAAATATTATAAGCTTGATTCCCTTTTAGGTGTGATTGCTCCAGGAAGATTGGCTTCCATCAACTTTTTATCATCAAAAGACAACCCTCACCCAACATCAGTTTTAGCCAAAGGTCAATGGGTGAAAAAAGATGGGGTCAATCAAGAAGCATTTGCGCCATTTGACTGGGAAAAATATGATATTAAACCGTTAAATATCGACTGGAGTCTAACAGATGAGGACTTACAATTTTCGATGCCAATGGGGTTAAAAATGCGCAATGCCGTTATTATGGAACCATATTCAATTACCATTGATAATTCTTATCCAACCTTATCGACCGATCATGACGAAAGCTTTTTAGTTTTAATTGATCGTAATGGAAAATGGAGAATTAATACGATGGTCAAAGGGTTTGCTAAAGGTGTGAAAGGCTTTGCGAGCTCATATTCAACAACCGGAGATCTTTTACTAATAGGAAAAGACAAAAACGATATTTTGAAAGCGTTTAACCGGCTGAGGGAATTGGGTGGAGGAATTGTTTTAGTTGAGGATGGAGAGGTGTTACATGAAATTCCGCTCCGTGTTAGTGGAATTGCCTCTAATAATGAATTCTTAACCATTTTAGAAGAAGAGAAGAAGTTGGATTCACTGATGAGAGAAAGAGGTTATCAATTTTCTGATGTTATTTATTCGCTATTATTCTTCTCATCGACACATCTTCCATACATTCGAATCACACCGGAAGGGATTTTTGACGTTATGAAAAAAACGATACTCTTTCCATCGATAATGCGTTAAAATATAAAAGAAGGCTAAAAATAAGGTTGTGAATTTATGAAACGTCTCTTGTTAACTGTGGTAACTGCTGCTGTAGGGTTAACGGTTGCTTGCTCAAACGATGTAAACAATGTAAAGGAAGAAGAGTCGAGTGAGGATTCGGTAACACAAGAGCCTGTTGAGGAACAAGAGGTTTTCACCTTTCCTTTGACGGGTAAAGAAGCGAAGGAGCAACCAGATGTGCGCCCATTCGCTATTATGGTCAATAACCATCCGAAAGCACGCCCTCAATCTGGACTACACAAAGCAGATTTAATTTATGAAGTGTTAGCAGAAGGGAATATTACACGGTTTTTAGCGATTTATCAAAGTGAACAGCCAGATATCATCGGCCCGGTTCGGAGCGCAAGAGATTATTATATTGACTTAAGTAATGGGTTTGACGCTCTATATATTAGTCATGGATGGAGCCCATCTGCAAATGAAAAGTTACAATCGGGTGAGGCAGACTACTTGAATGGTCTTTTCCATGATGGTACGCTTTTCTGGCGTGACAAAGATAGGAAGGCACCACATAATTCTTATATTTCATATGAAAACATCACAATCGGTGCAGAGCAAAAAGGATACTCACTTACAGAGAGAATTGACCCGCTTCCGATAAGCGATGAGCCACTGGAAGGGGAAGAGATGAAGACATTCACCGTCCAATACGACGAGTCAAGTACATGGACGGTTCAATATGAATATGACGATCATTCTGAACGATATAAGCGATATAGTGGGGAAGAATTAACGATTGATCGTGAATCGAATGAACCTGTACTCATAGACAATATTTTTGTTGTTGAAATGGAACATAAAATTATTGATAATTATGGTCGGAGAAGCATTGATGTATATGCAGGAGGCAAAGGATACTTGTTTCAACGTGGTAAGATGCTCGAAGTAGAATGGAGAAACGTTGATGGTCGCATTTTGCCTTATCAAGATAACAATCCGATATCCTTCGTTTCAGGTCGAACATGGATTAACATCGTTCCGAATTTAGATAATATGTTGAAATTTACTCAAAGTTGAAAAGGAGAAATGGAGCATGCAAATTGAAAAACTGCGTGGAAAAGAATTAGATCAATTGTTCGAGGCGGTTCTTTCGTTACGTGATTTAGAAGAATGTTATCGATTTTTTGATGATCTTTGCACCGTTAATGAAATTCAATCACTCGCTCAACGTTTAGAGGTGGCTCGCATGTTACGTGAAGGAAACACCTATCATAAAATTGAAACGGAAACAGGTGCAAGTACGGCAACGATTTCACGTGTTAAGCGATGCTTAAATTACGGAAATGACGCGTACGCAATGGCGTTAGACCGTGTCCATGAAAAGAAATAATCGAAAGTAAAGAAAAAGGAGACGATTTAAAGCGGGCACCCTTCAAACAAGGAGCCTGATGGTGGGCGAAGAGGCTGATAGGAATGTAGAGGAAATGCCCGCGGAAAGCGTCTGCCTGTAGCATTATAGAAATCGTATAGAAACTTCAAAGTTATTTTTTTCACAGTCTAAGCAGATGATTTAAATCATCTGCTTTTTTTCATATTCAATCACTTCCACAAGCTTTTGAATGCCCGCTTGTAAAGCTTCTTTTGGTAAGTAGGAACGTTGGCGATGCTGGTTGGGGTTGTGTTCATTTTAATGGGTGATTTTATTACTAACAGGAATACGTTACGAGAACATTTTAAGAGCGGAGACCTTTTGAAAAAAAGCGTTTAACTCATATAAAGGCATTGAATCGTGAACCAGGCATTGTCCTGGTTTTTCGTATGTTGTAGTCGTTTTTTGCCCACCGTAATTTTGTTATAATAATGAAATGGTATGAGAATTAGGAGGAACAAAGGTATGTACGATATTAACGAGTGGAAGCATGTATTTAAGCTCGATCCAGATAAAGACATTACAGATGAACAGCTTGAGAAAATTTGTGAATCCAATACGGACGCCGTTATCGTTGGTGGGAGCGATAATGTCACAGAGGATAATGTATTAAATTTGCTTGCTAGAATTAGACGTTATCTTGTCCCTTGTGTGTTAGAGGTGTCCAATCGCGAGGCCATCATCCCTGGATTTGATCTGTATTTTATTCCGACTGTATTAAATAGTCAAAACACAAAATGGATTACAGAACTCCATCATGATGCTGTCAAGGAGTACGGAGAGCTCATGAATTGGGATGAAATCTTGATGGAAGGTTACTGTATTTTAAATGGTGACTGCAAAGCGGCTAAGCTCACACAAGCCAATACAGATTTGGATGTAGAAGATGTAAAGGCATATGCGAGAATGGCGGAAAACATGTTTAAACTCCCTATCTTCTATTTGGAATATAGCGGAACATATGGGGACGTCAAGATGGTGAAGGAAGCGAAGAGTTGCCTTGAAACGACGAAGCTATTTTACGGTGGTGGCATTAGAACGGCTGAACAAGCAAAGGAAATGGCTCAATATGCAGATGCAGTAGTGGTTGGAAACGTGATTTACGAAGATTTAGAAGCCGCACTAAAAACTGTGGAAGCAGTAAAAGGAGTATGACACGCTGTCATAAATCAGGTAAAATAAGAACGTATGTTTGATGAAGGTGGTGGTCTTTTTGCAATTTCTTTCTGAACAATTACTTTCAGGTTTGAATGAACGGCAAAAGGAAGCAGTGAAATTAACAGATGGACCGGTCTTAATTATGGCGGGTGCAGGCAGTGGAAAAACAAGAGTTTTAACTCATCGCATCGCTTATTTGATGGCGGAAAAACAGGTGGCACCATGGAATATTTTAGCGATTACATTTACGAATAAGGCCGCACGAGAGATGAAGGAGCGTATCGAAGCTTTATTAGGGCCAGGCGCTGAAGATATTTGGATTGCAACTTTCCACTCTATGTGTGTGCGTATTTTGCGTCGAGATATTGATCGGATTGGGATTAACCGTAATTTTTCGATTTTAGATACTTCAGATCAATTGTCTGTAATCAAGTCGATTTTAAAAGAGCGGAATTTAGATCCGAAGAAAAACGATCCGCGCACGATTTTAGGTTCCATTAGTGCGGCGAAAAATGAACTTATTACCCCAGAGGAATATAAAAAAGCGGCTGCAAGTCAATGGGAGCAGGTAGTAAGTGATATATATACCGACTACCAAAAGAAATTAATTAAAAACCAATCGTTAGATTTTGATGACCTTATCATGTCGACTATCCAGTTATTTCAACGTGTTCCGGAAGTGTTAGAGTATTATCAGCGAAAGTTCCAGTATATTCATGTAGATGAGTATCAAGATACGAACCGTGCACAATATATGCTCGTAAAAATGCTGGCGGCTCGCTTTAAAAATTTATGTGTGGTGGGAGATTCAGATCAATCAATTTATCGCTGGCGTGGAGCGGACATTGCCAACATCTTAAGCTTCGAAAAAGACTATCAAGATGCAAATGTCATTTTATTAGAACAAAACTATCGCTCGACAAAGCGTATTTTACAAGCGGCAAATGAGGTCATTCAAAACAACTTAAACCGTAAGCCGAAAAATTTGTGGACGGAAAACGCTGAAGGGAACAAGATTACGTATTATCGTGCGGATAGTGAGCAAGGTGAAGCTCAATATGTAGCCGGTAAAATTCAAGAACTTGTTCGAAGTGGGAATCGAAAATATTCGGATATCGCTATATTGTATCGGACAAATGCGCAGTCTCGTGTGATGGAGGAAGTACTGTTAAAATCCAATATCGAGTATACAATTGTTGGCGGAATCAAATTCTACGATCGTAAAGAAATTAAAGATATTCTCGCTTATTTAAGAGTTGTTGCCAATCCGGATGATGATATCAGTTTAACGCGAATTATTAATGTCCCTAAAAGGGGAGTAGGGGCAACGTCTGTTGATCGAATTCAAGCATATGCGACAGAACACGGTATTTCGATGTTCCGGGCCATTGAAGAAATTGAAGAAATTGGCGTCAGTGCAAGAGTTATCAATGCGTTGACAGATTTCCGCAACATGATTAATCATTTTTCGCAAATGCAAGACTATTTATCTGTTACGGAACTAGCTGAAGAATTAATTGATAAGACAGGATATAGTGACATGCTGAAGCAGGAGAAAACGCTAGAATCCCAAAGTCGTCTTGAAAATATTGAGGAATTTTTATCCGTGACACAAAGCTTTGAAAAGCAAAGCGAAGACAAAAGCTTAGTTGCATTTTTAACAGATTTAGCCTTAATCGCTGATATCGATCAATTAGATAAAGAGGATGACCAGCAAGAACAAGATCAAGTCGTATTAATGACACTTCATTCAGCGAAAGGATTAGAGTTCCCAGTTGTCTTCCTAATTGGAATGGAAGAGGGAGTCTTTCCACATAGCCGCTCATTAATGGAAGAGGCGGAAATGGAAGAAGAGCGCCGTCTAGCGTATGTCGGAATTACGCGTGCTGAAGAGCAATTGTTTTTAACAAATGCGCAAATGCGCACGTTATTTGGTCGCACGAATATGAATCCGGAATCACGATTCATCACTGAAATTCCTGACGATCTAATTGAAAATGAGTCACCTGTGAAGAAAAAGCAGTCTTCTTCCTCTTTTGCGCGTAGACCATCTTTTGCACGACCGCAGTTACGAAGCACAGGAGGAGACTCATTAGATTGGTCCGTTGGTGATAAGGCAAAGCACCAAAAATGGGGAATTGGAACGGTCGTCAGTGTAAAAGGATCTGGGGGAGACAAAGAGCTCGATATTGCATTCCCTAGTCCTGTTGGGATTAAACGTTTGTTAGCGAAATTTGCACCTATCGAAAAAGTTCAGTGAGAGGGATGTCATAATGGATAAGCAAACGGCACAAAGTCGTATACAAGCATTACATGAACAACTAAATCAATACAACTATGAATATTACGTTTTAGATAACCCTTCTGTACCGGATAGTGAGTACGACAGGCTTATGCAAGAATTGATTCAAATAGAAGAAGCATTTCCTGAACTAAAATCAGCAGACTCACCGTCCCAACGTGTGGGCGGACAAGTGTTAGATGCTTTCCAAAAAGTCGAACACCGCATTCCGATGTTAAGCTTAGGAAATGCATTTAACGAACAAGACTTGCGAGACTTCGATCGTCGGGTCAAGCAAGTAGTAGGAGAAAATGTCCAATACACAGTCGAACTGAAAATTGACGGCCTTGCTGTCTCCCTTCGTTACGAAAATGGAGTGTTTGTTCAAGGGGCAACACGCGGAGATGGTACAACTGGAGAAGACATTACGGAAAATTTAAAAACCATTCGCTCCATTCCATTAAGATTAAAGAAGGATGTTACGTTAGAAGTGCGTGGAGAAGCCTTCATGCCGAAAAAGTCATTTGAGGCTCTCAACGAAGAGAGAAGCAAGCTCAATGAAGAGCCTTTTGCTAATCCACGTAATGCAGCAGCCGGCTCTCTTCGTCAGCTTGATCCGAAAATTGCTGCGAAACGAAACCTCGATATTTTCGTCTATAGTATTGCAGATATTGGAGAAACAGGTGTGACATCTCATAGTGAAGGGCTTCAATTATTGGATGAGTTAGGCTTTAAGACGAATAAAGAACGCCGTCTTTGTCAGTCGATAGACGAAGTTATTTCGCTTCTGGATGAGTTTGTTCAAAGACGCCCGGAGTTGCCATATGAGATTGATGGACTTGTTATTAAAGTGGATCAGCTTAATCAACAAGAGGAACTTGGTTACACTGCGAAAAGTCCTCGGTGGGCAATCGCCTATAAGTTTCCGGCAGAAGAAGTCGTAACAAAGCTGGTCGACATTGAACTAACGGTAGGACGCACAGGAGTTTTAACGCCGACTGCTATTTTAGAACCGGTTCGTGTCGCAGGAACAACGGTTAAACGTGCTTCTTTGCATAATGAAGATTTAATTCGCGAAAAAGATATTAAAATCGGTGATACTGTAGTTATTAAGAAAGCTGGCGATATCATTCCAGAAGTAGTCAATGTGTTAGTGGAGAAACGAACTGGAGATGAGCGCGATTTTCATATGCCAAAAGAATGTCCTGAATGTGGAAGTGAACTCGTGCGAATTGAAGGTGAAGTGGCTCTTCGATGCGTCAACCCGAAATGCCCAGCCCAGATTCGTGAAGGATTGATTCATTTTGTTTCCCGAAATGCGATGAATATTGACGGCTTAGGCGAGCGAGTCATAACGCAACTTTTTAATCACCAACTAATTGATGATGTTGCCGACCTTTATAAGCTTGAGCGCGGTCAATTATTAAATCTTGAGCGAATGGGCGAAAAGTCGACAGACAATCTACTAAACGCCATTGAGCGATCAAAGGAAAATTCATTAGAACGGTTAATTTTTGGCTTAGGTATTCGTCATGTTGGGGAAAAAGCGGCAAAAACGCTTGCTGAGCAATTTGAAACGATGGATCGCTTACAACAAGCTACAAAAGAAGATCTTGTAGCGATTAATGAAATTGGTGAAAAAATGGCGGATTCCATTGTCACGTATTTCGCCAATGATGAGGTAAGTGAAGTGATTCAAGAACTGAAAGACTTGGGATTAAACATGGCCTACAAAGGGGTCAAACGAGAAGAATCTCTGAGTGATTCCTATTTTTCTGGTAAGACAATCGTCTTAACCGGTAAGTACGAATCCATGTCACGAAATGAAGCAAAAGCTCAAATAGAGGCGCTTGGAGGAAAAGTGACGGGAAGTGTAAGTGCTAAAACAGACTTAGTCATTGCTGGAGAAGCAGCAGGTAGCAAATTAACGAAAGCTCAAGAGTTAAATATTGAAGTTTGGGACGAGGCTCGTATGTTACAAGAATTTCAATCATAAGAGAGGTAGATGACCTTGAAAAAGGCACTATTTGGGGTAGTGGCAAGTGTAATGATGCTTGCCTCTTGCTCCAACCTAGGAGAACCGGAAGAGATTATTCAAGAATCAGAGGACGCGGAAAAAGAAACAGCTATCATTCCGAAGTACAATATTTCGGATGATTATTACAAAATGCTTGTTCCATTTGAAACGAGTGAATCAAGAGGGTATGTCGTACAAAATTTAAATACACGATTAGATATTTCCGAATTTGAGACCGGGTTAATGCGTATGACCCTCGATACGTTCTCAACAGATAAATACTACTTTAAAGAAGGACAGTATTTAGACCGTGAAACAATCAGTGATTGGCTGGAACGGAAACTGGAAGGTGCTGCTTTAGAAGCGGAATTAGAAAAGGATAAGGATTTTAAAAATGTAGGATTAAATCCACCTAAATCCAAAGAAGGTTCCATAACGGAGCAGAATGAGAACAGTCCGATTTATTTAGCACATATTTTAGAGCATGACTACTTAGTGAAAAAAGATGAAAATACGCTAGAGTTGGGTGGTGTATCCATCGGACTTGCTCTTAATTCGGTTCATTACTACGAGACTGAGGAAGGCTACCCTCGTGAAAAAGAAATTGAGATGGAAACAATTGAGGAAGTAGGTAAGGAATACGCACAAGAAATCATTAACCGCATGCGTAGTATGGAAGGGTTAAGCGATGTTCCGATTGTTGTAGCCCTGTATGTTCAGGCTCCGAAGTCATCGATTATCCCGGGACACTTCTTCGCGAAAACGGTCGTTGACAGTGGTAGTAGTAAAATTGGCAGGTGGTCAACGGTAGATGAGGAATACTATGTATTTCCTTCAACGGAAGCGAGCAAAAATAAACCGGATGATGCGAATCGCTTCACTCTATTAAAGGGAGATATTGAAGAGTTTTTCCCGAATTATACTGGTGTGATTGGTACCGCATTCTATCAAAACGAAGAACTTCGCCAAATGAAAATCGATATTCCAATGCAGTTTTATGGAAAATCTGAAGTCATTGCCTTTACTCAGTATTTAGCGGGGAAAGTAGTGGAATATTACCGTGAAGATTATATTTCACTTGAAGTAAATATTACTTCCACCAATGGAGAAGAAGCTGTCATTGTTAAAAAACCTGGCCAAGATGAACCGTTTGTTCATATTTATCAATAATGCCATTTATGAATCCCTTAAGGAAGCTATACCTTAAGGGATTTTTTTATAGTGAAATAGTTACGGATTTGAGAACACTCGAAATGCCACCTTAATCTTACATGATTTCATCTGAAAAGACAGAGAATAAGTATATGTACTTTGCGAAGAGGTGTTAAAAATGAGAGTTGTTCATACAAAGGTTCAATTAGAAAAAAATAAGTATGTTCTGTATGTGTATGTTGACGGTTATACAACAGAATTTTCCAATGAATTTCAACAAGATGATGAAATTCCTTCCTCTTTACGACACGAAATTAGAAACATTGTTCAGAAACGTTATCCTCATTTAAAGATAACAGCGGTGAAAGTCGTAATTGGTACGATGCTCGTAGCAGGCTTTCCTTTTTCGAGTAAAGCTACATATGCCACATCAAATGATCCCTCTGTAAGAGAAGAGTACCCTTTGCTAACCTATCGTGTGCAGGGAGGAGATACTCTCTATCTCATTGCAGAAAAGTTTCGTACGTCTATCGCTCAGTTAAAATCGTTTAATCAGTTATCCAGTAACACCATTTATCCAGGACAAGAGCTAACGATTCCGGCGTTCTCTTATGAAGTAACTTCAGGAGATAGCTTATCACTTATTGCTAAAAAGTTTGGTACAACAGTTGATTCAATCAAGGAGATGAATAAGCTTACCTCTGATGTTATATTTGCTGGACAGCATTTGCTTATTCCGGCCACTGCTTCTAATGAAAAGGCAGCCCCATCCAAGCCGTTAACGGACTATACCGTTGTAAAAGGAGATAGTCTCTCTTTAATTGCTAAACGTTTTTCGATGACGGTAGAAGAATTGAAACAGCTAAATGGACTGTCGACAGATCATATATACATCGGCCAAACGGTAAAAGTATATGCCAAGTCAGTAGAAGAAGAAATAACCGAAGGAGCATCAACTTCAACATATATAGTAGTAGCTGGAGATACCCTTTCGCTTATTGCGAAAAAATTTAACGTAACGGTGGACTCATTAAAAAAGGTAAATCAATTAACAACTGATGTTATATACGTAGGTCAATCATTAAAAATCCCTACTCAACCAGAAAATCCTGTACAAACGCAAACTCACGTTGTAGAAGCAGGCGATACGTTGTATAAAATAGCTGTTCGATATGGTGTAACAGTCCAAGACATTAAAGAAAAGAACAACTTGCAAAGTGACGTCATATATGTTGGACAGCGAATTATTATTCCAATTCAACAGCCGGTGAGTAATGATAACACAAATGTAGAGGAAACGTACGTTGTCGCGCAAGGAGATACTTTAAGTTTGATTGCGAAAAAGCATAATACGACGGTAGACGCGATTAAAGCGTTAAATGGGTTAAATACGGACATCATTTATGTGGGTCAAACGTTAAAGATACCGACAAATCAATGGAACGATTTATTAGAAATAAGAGAAGTTGTAGTGGAAGAGGTCATTCATAGTCAAAATCAACGGAACTTGACGATAAGAGGAGTGGCAAATCCGAACGGAAAGATTCGAATTGAAGCAGGTACCGTAGAACATGTGACCACAGCAAATGAATCGGGGGAATTTTCTACAGAAGTGGACGTATCCAGCCTTCCGGATGGTTCATTTGAAATTCGAGTTTTAGCCTATAATGATGTTCGTTCAAGCAATCCTATAATTCGCGAAGTAGTCAAAGATACGAAAGGACCTTCCACTCTATCACTTTACGTTACTCCGACAATTAACCAGCTTAATCAAAATAATTTCGTCATTCGTGGAGAATCTGAGCCTAATGCAACCATCTTCATATCCTTAACTGATGGAACTTTAACAAAAACATACGATGTTCAAGTGTCGGCAAGTGGGCAATTCGAGGTAGGAGTCGATGTGTCTGGCTTTCACGAAGGAGCCATTCAAATGATGGCGAAAGCAACAGATTCATTGGGCAATGTCGGCAAAGAACAGAAAGTAACTACAATAAAGGACACTCATTTAGTAAAGCCGACCGTTCATCCTCTTTCGCCAATTAGGAAAGATAATGTACATCAATATACCATCATAGGGGATGCAGAGCCTCAATCAGCGGTTTTTCTAACCATCACTGACGGTGTCAATCAGCCGATTGAAAGGACAGTTAAGACGGATTTAGAAGGAAGATTTATCGCATCTCTTGATCTTTCAGATTTAAGTGATCAGCCAATTTCCATCACTGTTCGTTCAGAAGATGAAGCAGGGAATAAAAGTGATCCTGTTGTCACGACTGTCATAAAAGATACAAATGTAGAGGTCCCTAGATTAACGAACATCCCCATTTTAACTTCTGTCAATGCAAAAACATATACCATCGAAGGAACAGGAGAACCAAATTCAAAGGTTCAAGCCATCTTTCGAAATCAATTAGGACAAGAGTTGTCAGTGGAAGGATCCACTGATTCAACGGGGAAGTTTCAATTGGAACAAAATCTTTCATCGGTTGATTTTGTCAGTGGAGAGATTGAGGTTTATGTTCAAGATGCTGTAGGGAATGTGAGCCCTTCCTCGATTATCCCAATTAAAGTGGATCAAGAAGGTCCAAACGATTTACTGATTGAACAGTTGGATGATATATCACGACAGAACGTATCTTCATACAAAATAAAAGGAACCACTGAACAAAATGCGACGGTATTTGTCACCATATCGGACGGATACAAGCAAACTGTATTTGAGACCAAGGCCTCTGATACAGGCGATTTTACCATTGAATTGAATGGTAGTGAGTGGAAAGATGGATTAATTTTCATTCGCATAGAAGCGATTGATGAATTAGGAAACAGAGGAGCGATTTTTGAAAAGCAAATCCAAAAAGATACCGTCCAACCGACATCCGTTGTTATTTCAAATCACTTAGGTGAAATAAATTCGTCCAATCAGCGTGATTTTGTTATTAGAGGTACGAGTGAAGAAGATGGAGCTATTGTCAAAATACATGCATCGGATGGACAAAATGATTTGGAAAAAACAGCTCTTGTTACGAATGGAACCTTTGAAATTCCGATCGATGTTTCTACCCTTCAAGATGGTCTTATAACCTTTTCGGTTTCTCAGCGAGATGAAGTAGGAAACGAAAGTGACTCCGTCAAGTTTTCTATTAACAAAGATACGGAATCCGTGACTCCTGTAATATTGGAGAGTTTAGTGAGGAATATCGGAGGGGCGTTCTCTTATCTTATCAAAGGAAAGGGAGAGGAAGGAGCGACAATCTCTCTTACCATTACAAGCAATATAGGTTCTGAAACATTTCAGCTAACAGCTTTAGAGGACGGTTCTTTTAATTTTGAAATGAATGTAACGAACCATCTTCAGCATCGCCCCCTCATAACCGTTCAGCAAATTGATAAAGCAGGAAATGAAAGTAGGACTGCTATTGTTGGGATTTCAAGTTATATTGTTGGTGCAGGTGATACCCTTTGGAAAGTAGCAAATCGGTTTGGAACGACTGTAACGGAGTTGATGACGCTCAATCAACTTCAAAGTTCGACTATCTATATTGGACAAACCATATTCCTTCCAACTATAGCAGGGCTGCAGGTTTCCGCAATTCCTGAGACAGAAGCATTTAATATGGGGTATTTGTACTTTGGGACAACAAAAGAGTTTATTGATACGATGAATCAAACAAGCGGTACGATTAATGTTGTATCACCAACTTACTTTGATTTAAATTCAGATGGGTCTTTAAAGCTCACGAGTCAGACCGATCGCTTTTTCGTCGCTAATATGCAAGCTAATGGAATCCGAGTCGTTCCTTTTTTGAGCAACCATTGGGATCAAGAAGTTGGAGTTAAAGCTTTAGAGAATCGGGAAAAACTAGCCGAACAAATCGCAGAGGCTATATATACGTATAACCTGGATGGTGTAAATGTTGATATCGAAAATGTATCGCATGTACATCGAGAGGCTTATGTAGATCTTGTAAGGCTTTTAAGAGAGAAGCTTCCTGAAGGGAAAGAGGTTTCCGTTGCTGTAGCCGCTAATCCAGAAGGGTTAACGACAGGTTGGCAAGGCTCGTATGATTATAAGCAGCTAGCCGATTATTCCGACTACTTAATGATTATGTCTTATGATGAGAGTTATCCTGGGAGTGAACCTGGACCTGTTGCTAGTCTCGAGTTCGTTGAAAAATCAATACAATATGCCCTGAATCAAGGTGTGCCAAAGGAAAAGATTGTAATGGGAATTGGGCATTATGGTCGCTACTGGAAAATTGGTGAACCGTTTGGAGGTCATGGGATATCCAATCAACAAGTCCGAGAACTTGTTGAACAGTATAACGGTTCGATTACGTTCGATGAAGAGACGATGTCACCGAAGGCTACGTTCACGATTGGACCACAAGACCCACCGGCTAATGTTTATGGTCGTGAACTAACGATGGGTACGTATATTGTTTGGTTTGAAGATGAAAGGTCTATGAAAGCGAAGTACGATTTAATTAAAAAGTACGGAATTAAAGGTACAGGGAATTGGGGAATGGCTCAAGAAAACCCTGAGTTTTGGGAAGCGTTTAAGACGTGGGTATCAGATGTAGAAAAAGTAAATGGTGAAGGAATAGAGTAAATAATCGGTCTGAAACCACGTGAAAAAGAAAAAAGTTAGGGGCTGTCCAATAAGTACAGTCCCCTAACTTTTTTTGTCTTTATTTTAACTCTTCGGCTAACTTTTCTTCCATCTTTTCGAATGTGGAAGTGATGTCTTGTTCTGGCTCTTTCGTTAATAGACTCACAACATAGACAGCAATAAAGCTTAAAATAAATCCTGGAATCATTTCGTAAATTTGCGCGCTTAAAGGTGTGTTCGCCCAAATTAATACAGTCAAAGTTCCGACAATCATACCAGCTAGCGCGCCCCATTTCGTCATACGCTTCCAGTGAAGGCTTAAAATAATTACTGGACCAAACGCCGCACCGAAACCAGCCCAAGCGTATCCAACGAGTCCAAGAATCGTGTCATTCGGATTAAGAGATAAGAACATAGATACTAATGCTACTCCAAGTACTGCAATACGACCGATTGTTACTAGCTCTTTTTCCGTAGCATTTCGTTTGAAAAAGGCTTTATAGAAATCTTCCGTTACCGCGCTCGATGTAACTAAAAGCTGAGACGAAATCGTACTCATAATCGCCGCTAAAATAGCAGAGAGTAAAAATCCTGTTACGAGCGGATGGAATAATACCTCAGCAAATTTGATGAAGATTGTTTCTGGATTTTCAAGAGTAATGCCTGTTTTGGACACATAAGCAATACCAATTAATCCAATTAACATTGCACCAACAACCGTTAAAATCATCCATCCAATTCCGATACGACGAGCTGAGTTTAACTCTTTAACAGAATTAATCGCCATAAAGCGCACGATGATATGAGGTTGTCCAAAGTAACCAAGTCCCCATGCAAATAACGAAATCAGCCCAAGGAAGGATGTTCCTTTAAAGATATCTAAATAAGCCGGATTAATGCTTTCAATTTCGCTGAAAGCAGGTCCAACACCACCGACTTCAGTGAACGCAACAATTGGTACAATAATTAGAGCTAATACCATAATCGTTCCTTGAACAAAGTCGGTTAAACTTACCGCTAAAAAGCCTCCGAAAAGTGTGTAAAGTACAACAACGCTTGCTGTAACAATTAATCCTAGCTTGTAGTCTAAGTTAAATGCAGATTCAAATAATGTTCCGCCAGCAACCATTCCAGATGAAGTATAAAGAGTAAAGAAAATAAAAATTACAATAGCTGAAACAAGTCGTAATGACTTTGATCCATCTTTGAATCGATTTTCAAAGAAATCTGGAATTGTAATGGAATTGTTTGCAACCTCCGTGTAAACACGTAAACGAGGTGCTACTAATAAGTAATTGAAATAGGCCCCAATTGTTAAACCGATTGCAATCCAAATGCTTGAAATACCAGCTGCATACATAGCGCCAGGTAGTCCCATTAATAGCCATCCACTCATATCAGAAGCCCCAGCCGACAAAGCTGTCACCGCTGGTCCGAGCTTACGTCCACCTAGCATATAGCCAGATAGGTCATCTGTGGATTTTTTATACGCATATAGCCCAATCCCCAACATTACTAAGAAATAAATCCCTATGGCAATAAATTCATAAATATGCATAACATTCCCCCTGTTTGTATAATACAATGACACGCGAAAAATAAGAAGAAAAAAGCGAAAATTTTACTTTAGAAGAAAAGAAAAAATTGAGATACATTAATTGGAAGCGGTTTCAATTTCGTTGGAATGGCTAATAGTTGGAACGTTTTTATACTAGCAAAAATTTCGATAAATATCAATATTTAAAAAGGGTATACAATAATTATACATTTATTAGAAAAAAAGCTCCCATAAAGGGAGCTTAAGGCATTTGAACACGTGTATTTTTAATCAAAACAAGAGGAATAAACCGTGCTCTTTAAAGTTTCTCAGCTGAAGATTACAATGCCTTTTTCATCGAATCGAATTGATTTGAAACGTTATCACTTGGCTTTTCACTTAAGAGGCTTATTAGAATTGCGGCAATAAGGCTTAATAAAAACCCTGGAATCATTTCGTAAATCACGTCCCCTAAAGGAGTGTTCGCCCAAATCAATACTGTTACGGAACCTACAATCATTCCTGCTAAGGCTCCCCAGCGGTTCATCCTTTTCCAATAAAGGCTTAAAAGCATTGGGGGACCAAAAGCTGCGCCAAAACCAGCCCAAGCATAGCCAACGAGGCCGAGAATCGTATCATTAGGATTATACGATAAAAGAATTGCGATTAATGCAACAGCTAAAACCGAAACGCGTCCGATAAGGACAAGCTCTTGTTCTGAGGCATTTCGTCTAAAGAACGCTTTATAAAAATCTTCCGTAACGGCACTCGATGTAACGAGCAGTTGAGACGATATCGTACTCATGATCGCCGCTAAAATCGCAGCTAATAAAAAGCCTGTAATTAGTGGATGGAAAAGAACTTGGGAAAAGACGATAAAAATTGTTTCAGGGTCCTCTAATACCGAGCCTGTTCTATTCATATACGCAACTCCAACGAACCCTGTCGCTAATGCTCCAACAATGGACACAATCATCCAACTTATGCCGATTCGTCTAGCTGATTTAATTTCTTTCACAGACTGAATCGCCATAAAGCGGACGATAATATGAGGTTGACCGAAGTATCCTAATCCCCAAGCTAATAACGAAATAACCCCAATTGCAGTCGTACCTTTCAACACATTGGTAAGAGATGAATCAACTTGGCGAACTTGCTCTACTGTTGCATCAATCCCACCAATGTCAGTGAACGCGACAATTGGCACTAAAATTAAGGCAATAAACATAATGCAACCTTGAACAAAGTCCGTTAAACTAACCGCTAAAAATCCTCCGAATAACGTATAAGCAACAACGACTCCAGCGGTAATGAATAACCCTACTTTATAATCAAGGCCAAATGCAGAGTCAAATAACTTTCCACCAGACACCATTCCAGCAGAAGTATAGAGGGTAAAGAAGATGAAAATAACAATTGCCGAAATGAATCGTAACATTTTCGAGTGATCTTGAAATCGATTTTCAAAGAAGTCCGGGATAGTAATGGAGTCATTTGCTACTTCCGTATAGATCCGTAATCTCGGAGCGACTAACACATAATTGAGATAAGCTCCAATCGTCAAACCTACCGCAATCCACATACTCGATAAACCAGTCGTATACATCGCGCCTGGTAGCCCCATTAACATCCAACCGCTCATATCGGATGCACCTGCCGATAACGCAGTGACTGCTGGACCTAACTTCCTTCCACCGAGCATATATCCAGATAAATCGTCCGTAGACGTTTTATACGCATATAGTCCAATTCCTAACATGACAATAAAATAAATACTTAACGAAATAAATTCGTACAAATGCACCAAATCTCTCCTTTAAATTTTTTTGACAGCTGTCATGTTTTGTGTCCGACACATCGTATACGGTTTCTTAACCTAACAAACATCTCAAGAAGATTCAAGGAAGATGGAAGATTTTGATGAGAGAGCGAATCTTAATAGACGGGACTGTAAAGAGGAAGAAAACGGTTACAGAAAGAAAATAAATTAAGAATATTCTGTTAATTTTAGGAGTTAAAAAATAAATGAATTAAGCAATTATAGGTTTTATCTCCTAACAAAAGGGGAAAAGAAAGGGAAGGTTTAAAAAGTACAGGTACCTTCAGTCGAATATTAAATTCGGTGGGGGGGTGCTTTCCTTCGGGAAGGTCTATTCGCTCCTAGCGTCTAGCGAACGACTCTCCCTTCCCTACGATCAGTTGATAATATCTGCTCCATTTACTCGCAGTTTCTTCTTTGTCTTAGTTCGGGAGAGTCTTTCGTTCGTAAGTTGCTTGACAGTCGCCTTCCCTTTTCTAACAGCCTTTCAGATTCACAAACTCGTCTGTGGGGCCTTCGGCTGCTGGAGGCACTGCCACCTTCTTACAATATACGTTCAAAAAAACGTTCAAAAAAGAGTCTCAACTTGTTCATTCTAGTCAGACAGCCTTGATGGAAAAAAATGTTTTATATATGTGCATGTTCCGTGTGTAAAGGGGTTAATTGGTTTTGAATTTTTTCGTACATAGGAAAAAGCTTTTCGTATTCCCGCACGTTGTGATTATTTGGACAAAAGACTTTCATTGCTTCGTCCATTGTGTCGTTTCTTTCAAATGTATGAATATCACCTAAGGCATACCCTGCTAAGAGAACTGCTCCGTAACTTGAACTTTCAATGCTCGATGGGATTTCAACACGCATTTGGAAAATATCAGCTACCATTTGGCACCATAATGGGGAGTTTGCAAATCCACCAGACGCACGAATGCATTTCGGTTCTTTCATAAACGGCTTTAGTTTAGTCATAACGGTATACAGGTTGAAAATAACGCCTTCCATGACAGCTCGCGTAATATGCGGTTTGCCATGATTTAAAGTAAGGCCGAAAAAAGAACCTTTTGCATCAGAATTCCAAATTGGAGCTCTCTCTCCAGTTAGATATGGATGAAAGAAAAGTCGATCTGCACCTGGTGGGACATTCTTTGCGAGAGCATTTAACGTCTCATAATCACATTCAAATAATTCTTTCAGCCAGCGTAGAATGACCCCTCCATTATTAACAGGGCCACCAATGACCCAATTGTTGGTTGTTAAAGGATAACAAAAGATTGACCCATTTTCTTCGGTGGTCGGTTCTGATACTACTGTTCGAATGGCTCCGCTCGTCCCGATGGTTAAGGCTACTACACCATCTTGAATGGCATTAACTCCTAAATTTGATAGGACGCCATCGCTTGCCCCAATAATGTAAGAAGTATCCGGTGACAGCCCTAAAGCGTTCCGGAATGACTCTTTCATTGGTGGTAATAAATAAGTTGTGGGAACGATTGTAGAAAGCCTATGCTCGTCAACTTCAACTAACGAAAGTGCTCGCTTGTCCCACGTTAAGGTGTTAAGGTTCATAAGCCCCGTTGCTCCAGCTGTCGCATAGTCGATGACGTATTCACCGAATAATTCAAACAGAATGTACTCCTTGATAGAGATAAACTTGTGTGCTTGTTCAAACCATTTTGGTCTCTCATTTTTTAGCCAAATGAGTTTAGAAAGTGGTGTCATAGTGTGAATTGGAGTTCCTGTTTGTTGATAAAGCTCTTTTCCGGTGTCGCTTTCTTTCAGATTTGTAGCCCATTTTGAACTTCGCGTGTCTGCCCAAGTCATCAGATTAGTAATCGGCTGATTGCGATGGTCAACGAGTATCAAGCTATGCATAGCGGAACTAAAAGAAATGGCTCGAATCAATATATTTTCCTGATTCGCATAATGTACACATGCCTGAATGGTATGAAATACAGCTTGAAAAACTTCTTCTGGATTTTGTTCTGCTGTCCCATCGATCGAAGTGAAAAGTGGATATTCGATGGAGTACTTAAATCTCTCATTTCCATCTAAAGAGAATAAAACGGACTTTGTACTTGTTGTGCCAATATCAACACCGATATAATAAGCTTTCATGCCAACCCCTTCTTTCTCCTCGTCGTTCCATTTTTGATAAGTGTTTATTTAGCTCTGTAAAAATTAGAAGAAAAAACTTAGTCCAAATACAACTGTAAACCCAGTAACAGCTATGATGGTTTCCATGACCGTCCAAGAACGTAACGTTTGGCTTACATCTAGCCCTAAATATCGGCTCACAAGCCAAAAGCCAGAGTCGTTAACATGGGATAAGATTGTTGCTCCTGATGCAATAGCAATGACCATCATTCCTAAAATAGGTCCTGTTAATCCTATCGTATCAATGACAGGAGAGATGAGTCCAGCAGCTGTAATCATTGCCACAGTTGCAGAACCTTGAATAATTCTGACAAAAGCAGCAATTATAAAGGCTAATAGGAGAGGGGGAAATGATGTTGAAGCCATCATATCTCCAAGTACATTTCCAACACCAGAATCAATTAAAACTTGTTTAAATACCCCTCCAGCTCCAGTTACTAAGATGATGATTCCAGCCGGTTCCAAAGCTTTATTTGCGATTTCTTGTACGTCTTCTTTAGAAAATCCTTGTTGTTTACGAAGTGTGTAAAAAGCTAAGAGGGTTGTCAACGTAAGCGCAACGAATGGATGTCCTATAAAGGAAAGGGTTGACCTTAATACATGCTCTTCTTGTAAAACAACGTTCGAAACAGTGTTTAGTAATATTAATAGAAGTGGAATAATAATAAGGAAAGCTATTAATTTAAAACTAGGAAGCTCTTTTTCTACCTTTTGTTCTGGAATACTCATATATTCTGGGATTGTAGCATGTATTTTTGTTGCGATATATCGACCAAAGATCGGACCGGACAGTATCATGGCAGGTATACCCGCTAGTACACCAAACAAGATAACCCATCCTAAATCCGCACCGATTAAGTCAGCGACTGCAATAGGACCGGGAGTAGGCGGGATAAAACTATGGGTTACGGCTAGTCCGGCCAATAAAGGAATTCCGTAATAAAGGAGTGACTTTCCTGTTTTTTTAGCTAATCCGTATATAAGTGGGACAAGTATTATAAAGCCCACATCAAAAAATACTGGAATGGAAACCAAGAAGCCTGTAATACTTAATGCCCATTGACTTCGATCTTCTCCAAAGCGTTGAATGATTGTTTGAGCTAATCGCTCTGCTCCTCCTGAAACTTCTAGTATTCTACCAAACATTGCACCCAAACCAACGACAACAGCGACAAACCCAAGTGTTCCCCCCATTCCATTTTCGATGGTGGCAATAATTTCGTCTACGGGCATCCCAGCTGCTAGGCCTACTACTAGACTGACAAGCAATAATGCCACAAATGCATGAAGCTTTGTTTGTAATACTAAAAATAATAAAAGAAAAATTCCTGCGATTGCGATGAAGATAAGTGATAAATCAGACATTTTTACACCCCCAAAATAAATAATTTGACCAAATTATAGAAAAAATTTCTAATTTTAGCAAACGTTTTCAAATTGAAAAAGACGCCCAATCGGACGCCTTCATTTGAGTGAGGGTGTTTCGGTATCTTTTATGGGAGGTTAACAACGAGCAAATCCAGCCCCTACGATAATTAATAAGATAAATAATACGACGATTAAGGCGAACGCCCAGCCAATACCATAACCGCAACCACCATATCCGTACCCGCCGAAGCCACAACATCCATATCCAAAGCCCATGCTTATCACCTCCATGAAAAGATATACCGTACACTACTTATATATGTTCCTGTCCTAAACTTTGTATGGTCATTTACACAAGGAGATAAAAATGGGCTGTACTTTCAATTGGAAAAATAGGCAAATACTCTACCTGTAACATAAGATGTACTGACATCACCTGAATCGAAAAAAGGAGGGGAGTAATGTTGTCAGAGAGTAAAGGATTTTTTCGAAAGGAACCTGGTGGTCCGATGAAGTTGATGAATGATTTCTTTACAACTCGCCCGAACCGAACCATTCTTGATTCCATTGACGATTATTTTCGTGAAAAACTTTCAGTTCCTTCCTTTCCAATAGAAATAAAAGAAACGACCACCCAATTCATTGTTATAGCGGAATTACCAGGAATTTCGAAAGAACATATTAACGCCAAAATTTTAGATGATGAACTCATCATTTCTGTCAAAAAGGGAACCACACAAGAAAATGCTTCTATTCGCCACTTAAGTGGAGCTGAGCGTCGAGTAGCGCTGCCAAAGCATATTAGCATTAAAAACAAAAAGGCTACTTATAAAAATGGATTGTTAACGGTTCGTTTTCCGAAAAAGCGAGGAAATGAGATTGAAATTGAATAAATTATCATCGTTGTTGCGATAGTGATGTAAGTTTCCAGAAAGGTAACACTAAAACCTTCTGGAGACTTTTTATTATAAAGCAATTTAATATGTAACATCTAAAAGTATTGAGAAGATTCCCTTTCATGCACGGCAATTGTTGCTTTAACGCCCTAAATTTTGATATTATCAGAGTATTGCAGTGGCTCGAATTATATGGAGGTGAACGTTATGTCACGTATTTCAAAAGAGCAAGTTAAGCATGTTGCGCATTTAGCACGTCTTGCAATTACAGAAGAAGAGGCTGAAATGTTTACAACTCAGCTAGATGCAATTATTGGATTTGCAGAACAATTAAATGAATTAAACACGGAGAACATTGAACCAACGTCTCACGTATTAAATATGAAGAATGTAATGAGAGAAGATGTTCCAGAGCAAGGATTGAACCGAGAAGAGGTTATGAAAAATGCTCCAGATCATCAAGATGGACAAGTTCGTGTTCCATCAATTCTTGAATAAGGAGGGAGTTGAAGCGTATGGCGTTATTTGATCATAAAATTTCTGAGTTAAAGGAAATGTTACATAAAAAAGAGATTACGGTAACGGACTTAGTTGATGAGTCATACCGTCGTATTGCTGAGGTAGACGGAAAAGTTGACGCGTTTTTAACATTAGATGAAGAGCGTGCTCGTCAAATGGCGAAAGAGTTTGACGCTCAAATTGGAACGAAAGATGAATACGGCCTACTATTTGGGATGCCTATCGGAATTAAAGACAATATCGTAACAAAGGATTTACGCACAACTTGTGCAAGTAAAATTCTAGAAAACTTCGACCCAATCTACGATGCAACGGTAATGCAAAAGCTTCACCAAGCAGAAGCGATTACAATTGGTAAATTAAATATGGACGAGTTTGCAATGGGTTCATCCAATGAGAACTCTGGATTCAAAAAGACTCGTAACCCTTGGAATTTAGATACAGTACCAGGTGGATCAAGTGGAGGTTCAGCTGCTGCAGTTGCGGCAGGAGAGGTTCCGTTTGCGCTAGGATCTGATACAGGTGGATCGATTCGCCAACCAGCTGCGTTTTGTGGAGTAGTCGGATTAAAGCCTACATATGGTCGTGTATCTCGATATGGTCTTGTTGCGTTTGCTTCTTCTCTAGATCAAATCGGACCGATTACACGTACAGTTGAGGATAATGCATACTTACTACAAGCGATTGCTGGTTTAGATAAGATGGATTCAACTTCAGCGAATGTTGATGTACCAGATTACATTTCTTCTTTAACAGGAGATGTAAAAGGATTGAAAATTGCGGTGCCGAAAGAATACTTAGGTGAAGGTGTAAGTGAAGAGGCACGTCAATCTGTATTAAGTGCACTTAAAGTACTTGAAGGTCTTGGTGCAACGTGGGAAGAAGTATCCTTACCACATTCTAAGTACGGTGTAGCTACTTATTACTTACTAGCATCATCTGAAGCGTCTGCTAACTTAGCTCGATTTGATGGTGTTCGTTACGGTTATCGCACAGATAATGCGGAGAATTTAATCGAACTGTACAAGCAAACGCGTGCGGAAGGCTTTGGTGACGAAGTGAAACGTCGTATCATGCTTGGAACTTTCGCATTAAGTTCCGGTTATTACGACGCGTATTATAAAAAAGCGCAACAAGTTCGTACGTTAATTAAAAAAGATTTCGAAGATGTCCTTGCAAAGTATGATGTAATCATCGGACCTACAACGCCAACACCAGCATTTAAAATTGGAGAAAAAATCGATGATCCATTAACAATGTACGCAAATGACATCTTAACGATTAATGTGAACTTAGCAGGTGTTCCAGCAATTTCGGTTCCTTGTGGATTCTCCAACGGACTACCACTAGGTTTACAAATTATTGGTAAACATTTCGATGAGAGCACGGTTTATCGCGTTGCCCATGCGTTTGAGCAAGCGACAGACTTCCATAAACAAAAACCTGAACTGTAAGGGGTGAGAGTGAATGAACTTTGAAACGGTCATTGGACTTGAAGTCCATGTTGAGTTAAAAACGAAATCAAAAATCTTCTCTAGTTCTCCAAACGAATTTGGAGCGGAGCCAAACACAAATACATCCGTAATCGACCTTGGATATCCAGGTGTATTACCTGTTCTAAATAAAGAGGCCGTTGAATTTGGAATGAAGGCAGCGATGGCCTTAAACTGTGAAATTGCGACGGATACAAAATTCGATCGTAAAAACTATTTCTATCCTGACAATCCAAAGGCATACCAAATTTCTCAATATGATAAGCCTATCGGAGAAAACGGCTGGATTGAAATTGAAGTAGAAGGAAAGAAAAAACGTATCGGTATTACTCGTCTTCATTTAGAAGAGGACGCAGGGAAATTAACACACTCTGGTGAAGGATACTCGTTAGTAGATTTTAACCGTCAAGGAACTCCACTTATCGAGATTGTATCGGAGCCAGATATTCGTACACCAGAAGAAGCGTATGCATACTTAGAGAAACTAAAATCAATCATTCAATATACAGGTGTTTCCGACTGTAAGATGGAAGAAGGATCGCTTCGTTGTGATGCAAACATCTCTCTACGACCAATTGGACAAGAAAAATTCGGTACGAAAACGGAGCTGAAAAACTTAAACTCCTTCAACTTTGTACGTAAAGGACTTGAGTACGAAGAAAAGCGTCAAGCAGAAGTTCTATTATCTGGAGGAGTCATTCAACAGGAGACTCGTCGTTTCGATGAAGCGACAGGAAAAACAATCTTAATGCGTGTTAAGGAAGGGTCAGATGACTATCGTTACTTCCCAGAGCCAGACTTAGTGTCCCTACACATTGATGACGAGTGGAAAGAACGTGTTCGCGCTTCGATTCCAGAGCTTCCTGACGCTCGCCAAAAACGTTACATGGAAGAGTTAGCCCTACCAGCTTACGATGCGAAGATTTTAACGCTTACGAAAGAAATGTCGGATTTCTTTGAAGCAACTGTTGAAGCTGGTGCAGATGCAAAGCTTGCCTCCAACTGGTTAATGGGTGAAGTTTCTGGATACTTAAATGCAGAACAAAAAGAGCTTGCAGAAGTAGCTCTTACACCTGAAAGCCTTGCTGGTATGATTCAATTAATAGAAAAAGGAACTATCTCATCTAAGATCGCTAAGAAAGTCTTCAAAGAATTGATGGAAAAAGGCGGAGACGCTGAACAAATCGTTAAAGAGAAAGGACTTGTCCAAATCTCTGATGAAGGCACAATCCGTAACCTTGTGAACGAAACGCTGGATGAAAATCCACAATCAATCGAAGACTTTAAAAACGGTAAAGACCGTGCCATTGGCTTCTTAGTAGGTCAAATCATGAAGAAAACAAAAGGTCAAGCTAACCCGCAAATGGTTAACAAGTTCTTGTTAGAAGAAATTAATAAAAGATAATCCATATATTCAATCCCACCTGACTTGATCAGGTGGGATTTTTTATTTATGAAATCAAGTTTGGTTTAAACAAACGTTTGATTAAGCAGTGGAGAAGAAGAGAAGAAGGGAAAAGGAGGAATTAAACAAACGTTTAATTAAGCAATGGAGAAGGAGAGTAGAAGGGAAAAGGAGGGATTAAACAAGCGTTTAATTAAGCAATGGAGTTGAAGAGAAGAAGGGAAAAGGAGGAGTTAAACAAACGTTTAATTAAGAAGTAGAGATGAAGAATAGAAGGGCAAAGGAGGAATTAAACAAACGTTTAATTAAGCAATGGAGAAGGAGAGTAGAAGGGAAAAGGAGGAATTAAACAAACGTTTAATTAAGAGGTAGAGATGAAGAGTAGAAGGGAGAAGACAGAATTAAACAAACGTTTAATTAAGAGGTAGAGATGAAGAGTAGAAGGGAGAAGACAGAATTAAACAAACGTTTGATTAAGCAATGGAGAAGAAGAGTAGAAGGGAGAAGAGAGGATTAAACAAACGTTTAATTAAGAGATAGAGATGAAGAATAGAAGGGAAAGGAAGAATTAAACAAACGTTTAATTAAGCAGTAGAGACGAAGAGTAAAAGGGAGAAGAGAGAATTAAACAAACGTTTAATTAAGTAGTGGAGAAGAAGAGTAGCAGGGCAAAGGAGGAATTAAAAAGTAGAGTCAACGAGTAAAAAGGAAAAGGAAGATTTAAACAAGTCTTTAATTAAGGTTGTGTTTTCATCAATTACGTGAAGCTAAGAACTCTAAAACAGTTACGATACAGATTAGGCTCTACAGAACAAAGTAGAGTGAAGTTTGTGGAATAAACATAAAGGGCTGAATATTAGGTGCAACTTCACTTAAGAGCTTTAATTAAAATAGAGCATTCAAATCGAATGCCCTACAAGGTTCTCCTTCGTTTTCCAAAATTGTTCTATGTCCCGAAAGATTAAGTGAAAGATTGACTCAGGAGTGTCGTTAACGTTAGTAGATGTGCTAGGGTTACCGTAGCCCCATCCTTGTATAGATCCATCGGTGTTAGAAACAAATCCTTTCGTATGCATTGTCGCTTCCGGGGCGTTTTCATACGTCATGCCATCTACACGATAGATGAATGCTTCTACATCTAAGTTAATAAAGAAGACTGGAGTGGGGATTTTTGAGAAGATTGGTTTCCACTCTTCCTTAGATAACTCATCAAAATAGTAGTCAGTAATGAAAAATGCATCGTACTTAGCGGAGGTATCTTTTAAAGCTGTTGGTTCGACTTTTCAAAGGAAACATTCGTAAAAGATTTATTTGGTACTTCCCCGATAACGCCAATATTTAGAAAGCGTTTGTCATATTCGGGCTCTGTCGATTGATTAGCTACTAAGCAGCCACTTGCGAAAACTAAACTTATAAACAACATAATTATCCGCATTTACAAAGTCCTTTCCTAACGTATTATCTAGATTCCTCATCAATATCTTTAATGAAAGTTAAACGTTATTCGTTGACTTCTTCTGCTTTCTTTTAAAAAGATAATAAGCGATCGCATTAGCAGGGAAAAGAATTCCTCCTTGAAGTGCGGAATGAACGAGTTGATCTTGAACGGGTAAATCGTCGTAGAGGTCGCCTTGTTTAAGTTTTTTTCTTTTTTGCATTTCAATTAAGCTTTCTATGTATTTATATTGAACAGGTACGTAGATGAGTATAATCACTATGTAAATGACTAAAACAAAAATCAAAGGTTCCATATGCATCATCCTTTTTTCTTTTTCTATTTTTATTTACGAACTAAGGATGGGAAAAGTTTCTATTTCTTTTTGTTTTTTTAATTAATCTCCTGCTGATTAAGTCAATATCGTCAGTTTTATGACAATTAATCAATCCTACAGCTTTTTGAGTTTAATCCGATATAAGATATGAGTAGACCCCTGATATATGCACAACCAATAAGGAGAGATTACGTTATGGTAAGGGGGGAGAGTAGTGATTCCAATTTTGAAACCTTATTTGCAATTAGCGGATGCTGTGATTGTTATTAATCATCAAAAGCAAATCATGGCATTGAATGAAGCGTTTGAGCATATGACAGGATACTCATGGCAAGATGTCAGTCAAAAAAATTTAGCGTGGATTAGCCTAGAGGCAGACAGCAACATCTTCACTGAGCATTCGCGGGAACAAATATTTTACATTCGAAAGAAAAATGGAGAGCTTCGAAAAATATCTATTACGTTTACACCGATAAAGGGCGAAGGTGAAACCTTTTTTATCGGTATTTGCCGAGACGTTCATTCCGTTGTCACGGAAGGGGAAATTCGGAAAGTTAAAAAAGATATTTTAAAAGTTTTAGCAATCTCGTGCGAAATTCGTGATCCGAGTATTGAGTCCCATCTTATGCGTGTGCAAAGCTTAACGGAAGAACTCATTCACTTTCACAACGAAAGGTGCCAGCTAAATCTTGATAAAGAATATATGGACAATATTATTCACTCCAGTATTCTCCATGATATCGGGAAGGCGAACATTCCAGAAGGTATCTTATATAAGCCGGGGGCACTTACGAAGTATGAGCGAATGATTATTGAAACACATCCGTTAAGTGGTGTGGATATGTTGAATAAAATTTCGAAAGAGATTGATCTTGACCTGTTTCAAAAAAGCTTTAAAGTGGCTCATAATGTTATTTTGCATCATCATGAGAGATGGGATGGAACAGGGTACCCTCATCAGTTAAAAGGGCATAAGATACCTTTTGAGGCGAGAGTTGTTGGCATTGTAGATGTGTTTGAAGCATTAACAAGCAGGCGTTCTTATAAAGAAGCGTGGACGACGGAACGCGCCCTTTCTTTATTAAATGAAAATCGCGGTAAGCACTTTGACCCACAGCTTGTAGATTCTTTTATTCAATTAAAACAAACGGTTCATCAAAGCGCTTGAAAAATCTTGAACATTGTTCAAGGTTTTTTTATTTTATTGTTACAGAAAGTTTAAGTTCAATAAAGTGTTAAAGTATTCTCTTACCGTTTTTTTGGTGTCTAGCTCCAAGCGCCATCAGCTCGGGTCGCTTCGGCCCTGCTTTGGCGACGGAAGCCTCCTCGCAGGTCCTCCAGCGCCCTTCGCCTAAGGACTTGCGCTTTTTCTGTGAAAATAAAAATTACCTATGAGCTGAATGATCGATCATGATAGGTAGATGGTAGAAAGGAACCCCCGGGGAGAATAAATTTTCATGTCCGGGGTGTGAGTGTAAAATCATGTATGTTTCTTATTAGTTCTTAAAAAGATTGACGATTTCACGGTGTATTCCTTTACTACAGCAATACGTTAATCTATGTTTCTAGAATAATAATATTCAGTAAAAAATATACGTAAAGTGAGTAGGGGATGAAGAATGTTTTGTTGAAATAAATGTACGTAGGGGGTTATGAAACAAAGGGGAAATATTATGGTAGTAAAGGAGAGGGGATTGGAGAAATGAAACAAATGGTAAGAAAGATTCCTAAGCATCTACAGAAGTATGTAGTAGATCAACAATATGAAAAGTATACGCCTATTAATCAAGCCGTTTGGCGGTATGTTATGAGACAAAATCATAACTTTTTAAAGGACATAGCCCACCCTTCTTATACGTCCGGTTTAAAAGCTTCTGGAATTGCCATTGAAAAAATTCCAAATGTGAATGAAATGAACGAAGCATTAGCGCCGTTTGGGTGGGGAGCGGCCAATATTGATGGGTTTATTCCTGGTGTTGTATTTTTTGATTTTCAAGCTCATGGAATTCTACCTATCGCGTCCGATATTCGTAAGTTAGAAAATATCCAATACACACCGGCACCTGATATTATTCACGAAGCTGCAGGGCATGCACCCATTCTTTGTGAAGAGAAGTTCTCGGAATATGTGAAGCTGTTTGGCGAGATAGGGTCGAAAGCATTAGCAACGAAAGAAGAGCATGAACTGTTTGAAGCGGTTCGAACATATTCAAATTTACTCGAAAGTGGAACGGCTACACAAGAAGAAATCGAACAAGCGAAAGCGAACTTTGAAGAAAAACAAAAGGCTGTAACTGAATTATCTGAGGCTGAACAAATCTCACGTCTTTATTGGTGGACGGTTGAATATGGTTTAATCGGAACTATAGAGAACCCGAAAATTTACGGAGCAGGACTATTATCGTCTGTTCAAGAAGGACGGAACAGTGTGACGGATGAGGTAGAAAAAATACCATTTGACTTAGAAAAAGTCATTTCAACCGGTTTCGATATAACAAAGCCTCAACCACAGCTTTTTGTATGTGAAAGTTTTGATCAGCTTATCGATGCAGTGAAGGAATTTTCGAAGCGTATGGCTTATACTGTTGGCGGGACGGAAAGTCTAGAAAAAGCTCTACGCTCCAACCGAACAGCGACATATGAATTTAGTTCAGGTTTGCAATTAACCGGTACTTTGAAAAAAATATGGAAAGATGAGAATGGTGAAGCCATTTACTTAAAAACGGATGGACCTAGTGCCTTAGCTTATCAAAGGGAAGAAATAAATGGGCATGGTAAAGAAACACATCAAGATGGATTTGGCGCACCGATTGGAAAAATCGTCTCACTACCTGCTGATTACGAAAAAATGTCCGATGAACAGTTAGCGCAATACGGGGTAGAAGTGGGGAAAAAACTATCGCTTAAGTATTTAAGTGGTGTTCAAATAGGTGGAGTTCCAACAAACTTTGTTCGGAATGATGGTCGCCTTTTAATCATTCAGTTAACGGACTGTACCGTGCAGCTGGGAGATGAAATGTTGTTTGAACCGGAGTGGGGACTGTACGATTTAGTAATTGGAGAGAAGGTGACATCTGTCTTTGCTGGTGCGGCAGATAATGAGAAGTTCTATGCAGATCTTGAACCAGTGGAACAAAAGCCAATTACGAAAAGAGAATACACCCCTCACACTCCTCTAGAAAAATTATATGGCACAGTACGAAACATTCGCGAAAATGAAAGCGTTAACAATATAGAATCTACTTTATTGACGATTATTGATACATTAACGACAGATTTTCCGAACGACTGGCTTCTCCGACTCGAAATTCTTGAACTTTTATCGGAGAAAAATATCTTATCTGATCAACAAAAGCTACTGCGTCAACAGCTTGAAAAAATTAAACATGTAAATGATGAATATCCTGTTTTGATTGATCGTGGACTAAAGCTTATCTAACAAAAGAAGAGCAAACTAGCTAAAATTTTGGTTGGTTTGCTCTTTTTAGTTGTCTAAAAGTCCTTTGTTCACGAATAGTTTTACTCTATATAATGAAGCAGAGGACAATTGACTCCTGCGGGATATAGAGAAAAGGTCGAGACCCGCAGGTACACACCGAGGGGGCCATGTATTCATTTTTTTAAATGTTTTTGAAGGCAACTATGTATAAGGACTTCACAAAAGAGACTTATTATGTGAAACTTTTTTATGCTTTATTTCGTTTGGATATAATGAGAAAGAAGCTTGTTTCGTACATGAAATTTGTATGACATGTTTTGTCCACAACTTGTATATTGTTAAGTAAACGCTTAAGCTTGAAGAAGAAATGTTTTGTGATAGAAGTGAATTTGTATTATAATATCTTTCTGTGAATAAAAGAGAGTAGTATAAATTTCCATTATCTATATAGGATGATGCAAAATGAAAAAAGCGAGAATTATATATAATCCAACATCTGGTCGAGAAGCGTTTAAGAAGCAATTGCCAGAGGTGTTACAAAAGTTTGAGCAAGCTGGATATGAAACATCTTGTCATGCTACAACTGGTGAGGGTGACGCTATTGAAGCTGCAAAGTGTGCGTCAGAACGTGGCTATGATTTAATCGTGGCAGCAGGTGGAGATGGGACGGTAAATGAAGTCGTTAATGGCCTTGCACAAATGCCCTATCGACCTACATTAGGAGTCATTCCTGTTGGTACGACAAATGATTTTGCCCGCGCCATTGGAATGCCTCGCGATAACATCTTACATGCGGTGGACGCTTTATTAAGTGGTGTGAAGCGAAAGATTGACATCGGAAGAGTAAATGAACATTATTTTATTAATATTGCCGGAGGAGGTCGTTTAACGGAGCTTACGTACGAAGTGCCAAGTAAGCTGAAAACAGCGATCGGTCAACTGGCGTACTATTTAAAAGGGATTGAGATGCTCCCATCCATTCGACCAACGGAAGTTGAAATTGAATACGATGGTAAGCTGTTTCATGGAGAAGTGATGTTATTTTTAGTTTCTCTGACGAATTCTGTAGGTGGTTTCGAAAAGCTAGCACCTGATTCCCAATTAAACGATGGGATGTTCGACTTAATGATCTTAAAGAAAACAAACGTGGCTGAATTCATTCGAATAGCAAGCCTTGCATTACGTGGTGAACATATTCATGACAATCATGTCATTTATACGAAAGCCAATCGAGTAAAAGTAAAGAATAAAGATAAGATGCAATTAAATTTAGATGGCGAGTACGGGGGGCTTTTACCAGGAGAATTTGAAAATCTTTTCCAACATATTGAGGTGATTATGTCTCCTGAAAAAGCGAAACAATGTGCCCCTATTACGAAGGAAGGTTCAGCCGAGTATTTATAAATGACGAAAATGAGCAGCAGCTGCTGCTCATTTTAATTTGAATAATATTGATATGTATCTTCAAACTGATTCACGATTTTTAATAAGTCAATGACATTTAATTCGTATAGCTGCTTTCCGTTGTCAGCTTTGTAGATACCTTTTGTGATGATTTGTTCAATGAGTGAATCTTTGAAGCTTTGTTCCATTGTTATCACTCCTTCAAAAACAGTAGACGATTCACTATGTGAAAATGTTACCCAATTAACATTTCACTTCCATTACGTATTATTTACATTCATTTCACATCGTAACCGTATTGGTTTAGAAGAGGTTGTATGATACAATCTGTTAAGCATATTAAGATAAGGGAGAAGCGATTATGGCAAAGGTTTTACCACCCGTTCAAAAAAATGAATATTATGACGTCGTTTTTGAGGATTTGACGCATGATGGTGCTGGTGTGGCAAAGGTCGAAGGTTTTCCTGTTTTTGTCGCAAACGCGCTTCCTGGTGAACGAGCAAAAATAAAAGTCGTCAAAGTAAAGAAAGGGTATGGTTTCGGTCGTCTGATCGAGTTGTATGAACAGAGTGAACACCGCTTGGACGCTCCATGTCCTATTTATAAGCAGTGTGGAGGCTGTCAACTCCAACATTTGAGTTATAGCGGTCAGCTTCACCATAAGCATAAACATGTAAAAGAAGTTTTTGCACGTATAGGGAAAGTAGATATAAATCAAGTAACAGTACACCCAACACTTGGCATGGAAAACCCATGGGATTATCGCAATAAGGCGCAAGTTCCTGTAGGAGAACGTGAGGGGGGCTTAATCGCAGGTTTTTATCAACAGCGCTCCCATGAGATTATTGATATGGAACGTTGTTTAATCCAACATTCCATTAACGATGACGTTGTTCGAGGGGTAAAAGAAATATGCAAACAGCACGGAATTCGGGCATATGATGAACAGCGTCATAAAGGATGGTTACGCCATATAATGGTTCGCCACGGCTACGTAACGAAAGAAACGATGCTGGTGTTTATTACCCGTACTCACGATTTCCCGAACAAAAAAGTAATTTTGTCTGAAATCACTAAGAAATTCCCACATATTAAATCAATCGTTCAAAATGTTAATGACAAGCGAACAAATGTCATTTTTGGGAACGAAACAAAAGTGTTATGGGGATCTGAATACATTTATGATTACATTGGCAACATTCGGTTTGCGATATCGGCACGCTCCTTTTACCAAGTCAATCCAGAGCAGACGAAAGTTTTATACGAAAAGGCATTGGAGTACGCAAACTTAACAGGCGAGGAAACAGTCATTGATGCGTATTGTGGAATCGGTACGATTTCATTGTTCCTTGCTCAAAAAGCAAAGCATGTTTACGGAGTTGAAATTGTACCAGAAGCGATAGAGGATGCGAAACGTAATGCATCGTTAAATGGGATGACGAATGTTGAATTTGCCGTTGGTGAAGCAGAAGTGGTTATTCCAAAGTGGTACGAACAAGGCATTGAAGCCGATGTCATTGTCGTCGACCCACCACGCAAAGGCTGTGATGAGACGTTGCTTCACACGATTTTACAAATGAAGCCGAAAAAAGTCGTCTACGTTTCATGTAATCCCGCAACCTTAGCAAGGGATATTGCTATTTTAGAACAAGGTGGTTATCAAACGAAGGAAGTACAGCCTGTAGACATGTTCCCTCATACTATGCACTGCGAAGCGGTTGCAAGCCTTGAATTAATCAATCGTTAAAAAAATAGCCAAAAAGCAGATGAGAGAAAATGAGTATCTTTCATCTGCTTTTTTCAATGTTACAGAAAGTTTAAGTATAATAAAGTGTTAAAGTATTCTCTTTACAGTTTTTTTGGTGTCTAGCTCCAAGCGCCATCAGCTTGGGTCGCTTGGGCCCTGCTGTGGCGACGGAAGTCTCCTCGTAGGTCCTCCAGCGCCCTTCGCCTAAGGACTTGCGCTTTTTCTGTGAAAATAAAAATTACCTATGAGCTGAATGAGCGATCATGATAGGTAGATGATAGAAAGAAAAAACCCCGGGGAGAATAAATTTTCATGTCCGGGGTGTGAGTGTAAAATCATGTATGTTTCTTATATATGAATTTATAGGATTTGAACTCTAGCGCATAGCACCCTTCTCCGATGGGGGGCCGCTTTATGCATTTCCTATTTCGCTTATTTAATTTTCTCTAGCTTCATCCCGTTGATAAGATAAACGAGTGCTTCTGAGAAGGATTCAACAAAATTAGGGAATTCGTAATTATAAGCCGAAAGCTTTGTCGCTTCAATTTGAACAGGACTTGGATTACACAATGGGTACCGAGCGATGATATAGGAGAATGCCATATCCATTAACTTCGCTAGGTCTTGATCGTCAAACTCCGGTAGATTATGCTTTAATATTTTCAAGATTCGTCCGTTTACTACAGCTAAGTAGTTTTTGAACTCGATTAATGTTTCAAGCGTTGTGTTTTGCTCAAGCATGGTAAACAAAAGTGAGAACAGTTTAAGATATCTTGGATGGTTGTTTAAAATGTTAGCCCATTGATGTGCTAGCGTGTAGGTGTCTAATGGATCAGCTTGGACTAAAGAGCTTTCCATATCATCGATAACCCGATTGATCTCATCCATGATGATCAAAATGTAGATATCTTCTTTAGTTGAAATATATTTATATAAATTGGCCCGTGTAAAGTTAATTTCTTTCCCAACCTTGGACAATGTAATTTCGTGATAAGGCATTTCATCAAACAGTTTAAGGGCAGCCTCTTTAATTTGTTCTAGTCGAACCTTCTTATTCTCGTCATTTCTTGCACGCACAAAAGACATAATTTCCACCTCACTTTAACTGAATTATTATAACATACTCGCAGTTTAAGAAACAAATTGAAACTTAAAATTAGGAAGGGATCTAAATTTAAATGAGTGGTCTTTATTTTTTAGGTTGAAAAGTTACAAGTTGTTACTTATAATTACTTTGTAAGTGACACTGTGTAACTAACTCTGATGTGATAAGAATAATCTAAAGGTGATAAAAGGAGAAGATTGAGACATGAAAAAAACAGCACTTATTACTGGCGCTTCTAGTGGTATTGGGAAGGAATTGGCTCGAATTCATGCTAAAGAAGGAGGCAATCTTGTCTTAGTTGCGAGAAGGGAAGATAAGCTTTTAGAACTAAAAGAGGAACTCGAACAGAAATATCATGTTGATGTGAAAATCATTGTGAAAGACTTAACGGTATTAGAATCTGCAAAGGAAATTTATCAAGAAATAAAAGAAGCAGGGATTGAAATTGATTATTTAATCAATAACGCCGGATTTGGGGGACGAGGAAAATTTCACGAGCGTGCGTGGGAGCAGGATTTAGCAATGATACAACTAAATATATTAGCTTTAACGGCACTCACTCGCTTATTCTTACCGGATTTTGTGAAACGTAATGAAGGGAAAATCTTGAATGTCTCATCGACTGCCTCATTAATGCCTGGACCTTTACAAGCTGTTTATTATGCAACGAAGGCGTATGTTACGTCATTTAGTAATGCGATTGCCGAAGAATTACATGATACAAATGTAACGGTAACGGCTCTTTTACCTGGAGCAACGGAAACAGAATTTGCGAAAACATCGGGAATGGATAAAACGAGTTTATTTGAAAGGGCATTTGAGCCGAAGGATGTTGCAAGAGACGGATATAAAGCAATGATAGATGGACGGTTAAATGTGATCGCTGGGGTTACGTTTAGTCAACGAATGATTATGGGAATGGCCCCTGTTTTACCGAAGAAAATGATTTTGAAACAAGTCCGTCAAATGCAAGAGGTAAAGGAATAGTATAAATGGTATGGTCATATTCGGTCGATGAATAATATACTCAATGACTACACCCTGAATGAACTTCCAATAAAAGTGCCTGTCCTTATGTTAAGAGTAATCTGGGGGCAGGTGTTTTATGTACGCTTGGATTAATGATGTAGGGAGGGAGTGGGGAAAATGTATCGTTTTCATCGGTTGTTTATTCGAAAGCTGAAGTGGGAGGATCGGCATCTTCTAGTTAAATGGTTATCGACTCCGGAAGTTCTAAAGTTTTATGAAGGAAGAGATAGAATGTTTGATTTAGAAAAAGTCGAAAGCACCTTCTATCTTCAAAAAGGGCATGAAACGGGCTGTATCGTTGAATATGATAGTGTGCCAATAGGATACGTTCAATTTTATAAGTTAGATAGTAATTGTAAAGAGGATTATGGCTTAATTCATTCGAATGAAATTCTTTATGGCATGGATCAATTTATAGGGGAAGTAGACTATTGGAATAAAGGAATTGGGACGCAACTTGTAACAGCTATGATCGACTTTTTAACAACATTCGAAAAAGCAGAGAGAATTTTAATGGACCCCCAAATAACCAATTCAAGAGCCATTCATTGTTATGAAAAATGTGGTTTTCAAAAAGTGAAGCGATTACTAAAGCGTGAACTCCATGAAGGAGAATATCGAGATTGCTGGTTAATGGAATATACACATTAAAAAAGTGCCTGTCCCATTTTTATGAGCAGGCACTAAAACAGCACGTTATCTTCCCGAAACAGTAGTATAAGAGTGCGTTCTTAATTGAGTAGCCACGAGAACCCCACCAATATTTAGGGCAACAGCGACTAAAAAGGCTGTGGTAAATCCGAATGTCGTTGCAATAAATGGTCCGACAAAAGCAGCTACTCCGTACGCTTGATACATAAGACCATAGTTTAAACCGATATTTTTCGTCCCGTAAAATTCTGCTGTGATGGATGGGAAGATCGCTAAAAAACCACCGAAATTAAATCCAATAAGAGATACGAACAGTAAAAATAGCAGGTAACTCATAGGAATAAGGCTCATTCCTAACATAATAAGACTAGAGCAAATATACATGGCACTGAGTACAGGCTTTCTGCCAAACTTATCAGAGAGCGTCCCTAAAATGATCCGACCACCTGCATTAAAGATAGCAATGACCATGACAGCGGTCGCTGCTGATTCAATTGTTAAGTTCGCAATTTGTACACCGATATCAACAGCGAAGCTTATGACCATTAATCCAGACGTACATCCCATTAAAAACATGATCCAAAGTGCATAGAAAGAACGCTCACGTAGCATTTCCTTTGTGGTGAAATCTTTTTGAGAAGTAGTTGAATGGGATTCATCTCCTGTTGAATAAGCGGGAGGGTTTTTCAAAAATTGTGCTCCCCCTACGACAAGAACAATATATATAATGCCAAGATACAGAAACGTATTGGATACACCGAAGCTCTCCATTAGCGCTAAGATGATGGGTTTGAAAACTAAGCCACCAGCTCCAAATCCAGCAACGGCAATACCGCTAATAAATCCTTTCTTTTCAGGGAACCATTTCACGCATGTGGCAATGGGGCAAACATAAGCCATTCCAATTCCAGCTCCACCAATTAAACCGTAATATAAATACAATTCCGTTAATGTAGAAGCTTGACTAGATAAAAGAAGGCCTGTTCCAAGGAGGAAACCACCAATGGAGGCGACCCATCTTGGGCCAATTTTATCTTGAAGCTTTCCTGCAATCATGGTGAAGAAAGCGAAAGTCGCAATCGTAATGGAAAACGTAATCACAATATCGTCTATCGACCAACCGAATGTTTCCGCTAGTGGTTGATTAAATAAACTCCACGCATAAACGGCTCCAAGGCTCAGTTGAATACAAATAGATCCAAAAACGACCAACCAACGATTCACATAAATTCTCCTTTACTCGGTTTGAGGCTCGCTCAAACACTGCCGTATTTTTATCAAAAACAGGGTATATCACAAGGGGAGGGATGTCAAGTTATGCTTGGGGTGAAAAAGAAAGGAGGCGTCCTTATTATGAACGCCTCCGAGTTATTTATACCATGATTTTGCACATGTTGTTGGTGAATTCAACAGGGTCTTCAATTGGTAATCCTTCAATGAGAAGGGCTTGATTGTATAAAAGGTTTGTATAGAGCGCTAGCTTATCCTTGTCTTGTTCGTATGCTTGTTTTAAAGAGTGGAAAACGTCATGCTTCGGATTGATTTCAAGGATTTTGTCCGCTTTAACGTTTTGGTTATTTGGCATTGCGCTTAACACTTTTTCCATCTCAATGGAGATTTCTCCGTCTGTTGCTAGGCATACAGGGTGAGATTTCAAACGCTTGGAAAGTCTTACTTCTTTTACTTTGTCTGCTAAGATGTTTTTCATCTCATCAAATAGTGCTTTAAATTCGTTTTCTTCTGCTTCATTGTTCTTTTCGCTGTCTGCTTCGTCAAATCCTAAGTCGCTGCTTGAAACCGATTTAAATTCTTTTTCGTTATAAGACATGAGCATCTTAATTGCAAATTCATCGATGTCTTCCGTGAAGTATAAGATTTCATACCCTTTGTCTAATACAAGCTCTGTTTGTGGAAGTTTTTCAATACGATCAATCGATTCACCTGTCGCATAGTAAATATACTTTTGGTCTTCAGGCATTCTTTCCACATATTCATCTAGTGTCGTTAGCTTTTTGTCTTGAGATGAATAGAATAGAAGCAAGTCTTGTAATGCTTCTTTGTTCGCGCCGAAGTCACTATACACACCGTATTTTAACTGTCTGCCAAAGGACTCATAAAACTTTTCGTATTTTTCACGATCGTTTTTCAACAAGGTTTTTAATTCATTTTTAATCTTTTTGCTAATGTTTTTTGCGATTAGCTTAAGTTGACGGTCTTGCTGCAACATTTCACGTGAGATGTTTAACGATAAGTCTTCTGAATCGACTAGACCTTTTACAAAGCTGAAATGGTCAGGTAATAGGTCAGGGCATTTGTTCATAATTAAAACGCCGCTTGAGTAAAGCTCCAATCCTTTTTCAAATTCCTTTGTGTAATAATCAAAAGGCATCGCCTCAGGAATGTACAAAATTGCATTGTAGCGAACGGCACCGTCTACGCTCACGTGAATTGATTTTAATGGCTTATCAAATCCGTAGTGCTTTTCTGCGTAGAATTTTTCATAATCTTCATCTGTTAGCTCGTTTTTATTTTTACGCCAAATTGGCACCATGCTGTTAATGGTTTGTTCAACTTTTACTTCTTCGTGATCATTTTCGCTGTCTTCTTTCGGCTTGTGCTCTGTTACGTCCATTTTAATTGGGTAGCGAATGAAGTCCGAATATTTTTTAATGATGGATTTTAAGCGATATTCTTCTAAGTATTCTTCATAATTTTCTTCTTCTGTGTTTTCTTTCAGCTTTAACGTAATTTCAGTACCGACCGTTTCTTTATCACATGGTTCAATCGTGTAGCCGTCTGCACCAGAAGACTCCCATTTGTAAGCTTCTGTTTCGCCAAGTGCTTTGGAGATGACGGTTACGACATCTGCGACCATGAAGGCTGAATAAAAACCGACACCGAATTGGCCGATGATATCATAGCCATCTTTTAGCTCTGTTTCGTTTTTGAACGCAAGAGAGCCACTTTTAGCAATTGTGCCAAGATTATTTTCAAGCTCTTCTTTTGTCATCCCAATACCCGTATCGATAATGGTTAACGTACGGTTCTTTTTATTAGGTACAATCTTTATGTAGTAATCGTCTTTTTGGAATATAAGATTGTCATCTGTTAAAGCTTTGTAATAAATCTTATCAATAGCGTCACTTGCGTTTGAAATGAGTTCGCGCAAGAAAATTTCACGATTCGAATAAATGGAGTGAATCATTAAGTCTAATAATCTTTTAGACTCTGCTTTAAATTGTTTTTTTGTCATTTTATGAGCTCCTTTCGTAGTTACATTTTAGAAAAGAGATTAGCACTCTTAGTGATGGAGTGCTAATTTTTATTTACCATAATTTTAATTTTAAAGTCAATATGTGGGTCCTGCACCTTGTTTGTAGTTACAGAAAGTTTAAGTTCAATAAGGTGTTAAAGTGTTCTTTTTACAGTTTTTTTGGTGTTTAGCTCTAAGCGCCATCAGCTCGGGTCGCTTCGGCCCTACTGTGGCGACGGAAGCCTCCTCGCAGGTCCTCCAGCGCCCTTCGCCTAAGGACTTGCGCTTTGCGCTTTTCTTAAAACGGGTCTGGATACTTAACCTTTTTTAATTCAGACTCAGTTCCAGCTTTACAAGCGGCTTCATAATAATCCGCTTTAAAATTAATATGTTCGAGGTGATATTGAAGCTTGGCGATTTTGTTTTCGACGTTCTTTTTATGGTTCAGGACAATTTTTCTTCTCTCTTCTAACGTTTCGTCTCCATGTGCACAAAGAGCCACAAAGGTTTTGATTTCTCGTATGGGCATATCTGTATTTTTCAAGCATGTGACTATGGAGATCCATTCAAGGTCCTCATTTGTAAATACGCGCACGCCAGCGTCATTACGGTCAACAGCAGGAATTAGCCCTTCTTTCTCATAGTACCGTAATGTTGAAGAGGGTAGCCCTGTAATCTCTGAAACTTCTTTTATCGAATACGTCATGAAAAAATCCTCCGAAAGGTATTGTCTTAAAGTATACTTTAACAATTAAAGTGATTATATCAAGAGACTATTATTATCTCAATTTATGGTAAGGAGGAAATGAAAGATGAAACAAATTCAATTAGGAAATTCCGCGCTTGAAGCATCTGAAATTGTTTTAGGATGCATGCGAATTGATAACATGTCGGTAAAAGAACTGACGACGTACGTAGATCATGCGATTGAAGAAGGAATTACGCTATTTGATCATGCAGATATTTACGGGAAAGGAAAATGTGAAGAATTATTCGGGCAAATGCTTCAAGAAAGAAAAGGGATGCGTGAGAGCATTCAAATTCAAAGTAAATGTGGCATTCGCAAAGGATTCTATGATTTCTCGAAATCGCACATATTAAACTCTGTTGACGGCATTTTACAACGTTTGCAAACAGACTATCTAGATTTATTGATTTTACATAGACCGGATACACTGATGGAACCGGAAGAAGTAGCAGAAGCGTTTGATCTTCTACAAGCGAGTGGGAAAGTACGCAACTTTGGTGTAAGTAATTTTAACAGCATGCAAATCGAGTTATTAAAGAAATATGTAAAGCAACCGTTACTCGTAAACCAACTTCAATTTGGGATTATGCATGCTGAAATGGTAAGCAGCGGTATTCAAGCGAACACGCTATTTGATGGATCGGTAGACCGCGATGGCCACCTTCTTGAATATTCCCGCTTAAATGATATGACGATTCAAGCTTGGTCACCATTCCAATATGGTTTCTTCGAAGGAATTTTTATTGATAATGAACTATTTCCAGAGTTAAATCAAGTGCTAGCTCGTATAGCGGAAGAAAAAGGTGTAAGTAAATCAGCAATCGCTGTTGCTTGGGTTTTAAGACATCCAGCTAAAATGCAAACGATTGTCGGCACGACGAATTTGAATCGTTTAAAAGAAATATGTAAAGCGAGTAACGTACAATTAACCCGAGAAGAATGGTACGAAATTTACCGTGCAGCAGGGAATCGTTTACCGTAATAGTTCTAGACAGAAAAGGCTACATTCTGAAGTGTGGCCTTTTTTTGTTGTGCATAACGCCAGTTCTATGAATAATAATGATAGGCGAAACAAAATTGAAATCAAAATAGAATAACGTCATATAGAATTGATGAGGTGAAGATTTTGAAGAAAAAACCACTTACCCTACTAGCTATGTTCTTCATCGGAAATAGTGTCTTTGCTATTAGTCAAACGACACCAATGCCAGCGTTGCTTAGTCAGGGATTAGGGATATTTGGAATAGTACTTACGATTTGGAGTTTAGTCGTGTTCACGTGGAATTTTGTTTTTCAAAAGTTTTACCGTATATGAACAGGTCGTATGGAAAGCGGAGATATTGAATAAGTAGAGCCTTGAACTACTTATTGAAAAAGGAAGCCGATTAAGGCTTCCTTTTTCATTGTTACAGAAAGTTTAAGTTTAAAGTATTCTCTTTACAGTTTTTTTGGTGTCTAGCTCCAAGCTCCATCAGCTCGGGTCGCTTCGGTCCTGCTGTGGCGACGGAAGCCTCCTCGCAGGTCCTCCAGCGCCCTTCGCCTAAGGACTTGCGCTTTGCGCTTTCTTATATAAACCACACTTTTAATCCTTCTACCCGGATCATTACGTTCAATTCTCGACCGGCTCTAGTTCTTAATTGTGAAAGGTAGCTTCTTTTTGAATCGCAATGGCCTTCCATTCATTAAGGAGTGGATGGGGCTTTTCCATGAGTGTAAAAAAGCCATAGGCTAGTTCTTCCCAATCGAGTAACAATGTGTCATAGTTGTTGCAAAGAAAATCTTCAATGTAGTGAAAAGCAGACTCTTCGTAGTGGTGACAAAGGGCTTCGATAATGAGTGCTTTTGTTTCTTCATCATCTACTTCATTGTACATTGATTTTAACGTCTGAACTGATAACTCTGTTTTCGTGTTTTCTAGAACAGATATCGCGTAAATATTCGAATCAATGTGTCGGATGTACGGTGTGACGGCTTTAACGGCATCATCCGATTGGAAAGATACTAACGTATTCGTTAGTTCCTCTAAAAGGGTGTCTTCATCTCGAATCAATAAGTTAGCAAGAATCGGAATGTATCTTTTTATTTGAAGTAATCCGATTGCATGTACCATTAGAATACCAGCAAAAGAAAACCAATCGTTGTTTAATTCCTCGTTCATAACAATATCGATTTCTCCTTCTTCTATCCAACCGTTTTGGACGATTGTTTGTAAAAGGAGTTTTGCTTGCTCATATAGGTCATTGTTATATGGGCCTTCTTCATCAAGCTTATTTAAGATCAAACCGAATGTTCCCCATACCTTCTCTTCATCTCCGTGTAGCACGATGTCATAGATGTTCCACCATTCTTCAGAAATCGTTGAATTCAACTCATCTTTATGCTTCCAAATGATAGTGGGTGGAACGCGTGTCATTAAACGTGTGTAAAGAAATTCCCTATCTTTTGTAGATTGTTTTAGTCCTTTTTGTAAAAGGGAAAGACTTTGAGCGTTAAAGGTATGATTGTTTAAACCCATTAAAATAGAGAATTCTTTTTCTTTAACCTCAATGGCTTCTTGTAGTAATTCATTCGTCCATTCGACGGGTGTATTCGGATAATCCATTAAGGAATTAACAACAAACTGTTGTACAAATAAGTCCTTATGGCGTAAGTGCGGCTTTACTTTTGATAGAAATGTCACAAAATCGTCCTTTCTCTTATTTATTCGTTCCTTTATTCATTGTAAGGGTTTATATCCTATTTAACTAGCCTCTTGTCAAAAGGTAAAGTGTAGAATAAAATGAATATTAAGAAAATTTAAAAATGGAATGGTAATTCCGATATTCGGAACAACGAGGGGATACTATGAACAAAACGGTCGTTAAAACACTTCAAATACTTCAGCTATTCGAATCGAAAGAGCAATTGACATTGCAAGACATGGTACACATGAGCGGTCAGCCAAAAACGTCTGTTTTTCGTATGGTTCAATCTTTAGTAGAAATAGGGTTCTTAGCAAAAAAAGGAGAATATTATGAGCTTGGCTTGGCGCTTATGCAATTTGGTCAACTTGTTTCAGAGAGACTAGACATTCGTAAGATTGCCTACCCGTATATGCAGCAATTAAAAAACGAAACGAATGAAGCAGTTAATTTAGTTATTCAAGATGGAAATGAAGCAATTTACATTGAAAAGGTTGAAACCTCTGAACCGATTCGAGTTTACACAAGAATTGGTAGGAGAGCCCCTTTATATGCTGGAGCGTGTCCAAGAATATTATTAACTTTTATGGAACAGGAAGATCAATCGAAGTATTTCCAAACAGTTTCTCTCACTCCATTTGCCCCAAACACGATTCGAACTGCTGAAGAATTAGTAAAAGTGCTAGAAGTCGATCGAAAAAGAGGCTATAGCGTTAGTCATTCTGAATTAACAGATGGCTCATCGGCGGTGGCTGTACCGATTTTTGACTCTAAGGGAGACATTTTAGCTGGATTAAGTATTGTGGGACCTGAAAGTCGATTTACGGATGCTTATATTGAATCATTGCGAATGCATTTAATGAACGCGGCGAAAGAAATAGCACGGGATCTTGGAAGAAGGGGGTAGAGGAATGAACTTTAAGCTCGTCCCTTTGAGTGAAAGTAGTCTAACAATTAAGTTGGGCGATCAAGTGGATGAACAGGTTCACAATCGCGTAAGGACGGTAACAACGTATTTAAGTGAAAATCCTTTGAAAGGCATCGTGGAAATTGTTCCAGCTTTTACGAGTGTAACGATATACTTTGACCCAATGAGCTTTTATCATGAAAAATCTCTTCCTTACGAGAACGTTTGTGAACAATTGATTCAAATGCTACAAAGCATTACGACAAGTGAAATCAAAGATGGAAAAGAAATCGTCATTCCGGTTTGTTATGGAGAAGAGTTTGGACCAGACATTGAAGATGTGGCGAGGCATAACAAACTAACAGTTGAGGATGTGATAAGCATTCATACAAGTGGGATTTATCGAGTGTATATGCTCGGGTTTGCACCGGGCTTCGCGTACTTAGGAGGAATGTCAGAGCAAATAGCGACACCTCGAAAACAATCTCCTCGCTTAAAAATCCCTGCTCGATCTGTAGGAATTGCAGGTGTTCAAACCGGTATTTATCCAATCGAAAGTCCAGGAGGATGGCAATTAATCGGGAAGACCCCTATAGAACTATTTCGACCGAAACATTCCCAACCGAGCCTACTTCAAATGGGAGATAAAGTTCGTTTTCGTGCGATTACAAAGGAAGAGTTTAATCAGATAGAGGAGGAGCATCATGGGTATACGTGTTCTTCGTAGTGGTTTGCTGACAACGTTTCAAGACTTAGGTCGAATTGGCTTTCAACGAGATGGGGTAATTGTCAGTGGTGCCATGGACTCTTTTGCTCATCGAATTGCCAACATTTTAGTGGGGAATGAAGAAACGGAAGCGACAATGGAAATCACGATGCTTGGTCCTATTTTACGTTTTGAGGAAGATGCATACATTGCGATTTGCGGTGGGGAATTTGAAGTGACACTTGATGAACAAACTGTTCCTTTATGGCAACCCTTTCATGTGAAAAAAGGGCAAACCCTTTCCATTAATCGGTGTATCAAAGGATGTCGGGCGTACATAGCAGTCGCTGGTGGATTTGATATTCCAAAAATCATGAATAGCCAATCCACTTATTTGTTAGCGAAGGTTGGTGGGTTTAAAGGGAGAGCGCTTCAAAAAGAGGATGTTATTCCTTTGAAGAGATTAGGAGGAGAAAAGTTACGTGAAGGGAGATGGGGAGTATCCTATAAACTGCAAAGTTATTTTGGTGACAAAGAGCAGACGATTCGGGTCATACGGGGAGAAAATTTCAAAGATTTTACTACACAAAGTCAAAGACAATTTTTTCAACAGTCATATACCATAACAACTCAGTCCAATCGAATGGGCTACAGGCTTGATGGAGACCTACTTAAACGAAGTGTGGATGAGGATGTCATCTCAAGTGCGGTTACATTTGGTACCATTCAAGTCCCTCCCGAAGGAAAGCCTATTATTTTAATGGCTGATCGCCAGACGACAGGAGGCTATCCGAAGATTGGGCAGGTTATCGCGGTTGATTTACCCAAGCTAGCACAACTAAAACCGGGTGACCGCATCACCTTCCAAAACTTTTCCTTCACTGATGCACAAAGGTGTTTGATTGAGTTGGAGAAAGAAATCCAATTATTAAAAAAACAAATTACGTATCTCTCGGGGGTGTAAGCAATGTACAAAGTCGATTTGAATTGCGATTTGGGAGAAAGTTTCGGAGTTTACAAAATAGGAAATGATAAAGAAATTTTAGATTATGTGACATCCGCTAATATTGCTTGCGGATTTCATGCTGGTGACCCATCAACGATGCGTAAAACGGTAAAGTTAGCTCTTGAGAAGGGAGTGAGTATTGGTGCGCACCCGGGACTCCCTGACATGCAAGGGTTTGGTAGACGGCAAATGTCCATTACGCCAGAGGAAGCATATGACATGGTACTATACCAAGTTGGTGCACTTTCAGCTTTCGTAAAAGCAGAAGGGGGAGTATTACAACATGTTAAGCCACATGGCGCACTCTACAATATGGCAGCAAAAGATGAAAATCTAGCAGATGCCATTGCGAAGGCTGTTTATGACATCAATGATCATCTAGTGTTATTTGGACTGGCTGGAAGTGAATTAATTCAAGCGGGAGAACGAATCGGCTTACAAACAGCGAGTGAAGTATTTGCTGATCGTACCTATCAAAACGATGGATCATTAACATCTAGAAGAGAAAAAAATGCGCTCATTACGAATGATGACACGGCGTTACATCAAGTGATACGCATGGTTACAGAAGGTCGGGTACGCACCGTTCAGGAGACGGATCTCGAAATTAAAGCTGAAACAATTTGTATACACGGGGATGGGGAACATGCTCTTTCTTTTGCGAAAAAAATTCGAAAAGGACTGAAAGAGGCAGATGTTCAAGTCGCGTCGATAAAGGGGGAGTAAAATGAGTGCAGAAAGAAAAGTGGAAAGTAACACGAGTACAATAACGGTGAAGTCCTCGAAATTGAGTTTGTTTTTAGGAGCCATCTTTTTAATGGCCACTTCAGCGGTAGGTCCTGGTTTTCTTACACAAACGACTGTTTTTACACAACAATTAGCAGCAAGCTTTGGTTTTGTCATCCTCATTTCGATTCTACTAGATATAGGTGCGCAAATGAACATATGGCGAATTATTACGGTATCTGAACGTCGTGCACAAGATATTGCTAATTTAGTTTTCCCAGGGTTAGGATTTTTGTTAGCGGGGTTAATCATTTTAGGTGGACTTGCTTTTAATATTGGAAATATCGCAGGAGCAGGTCTAGGGATGAATGTACTGTTTGGAATATCCCCAGAGATTGGAGCATTAATAAGTGCCATCGTAGCCATTGTCATATTCCTTGTAAGAGAAGCAATGAAAGCGATGGATCGATTCACTCAAATTTTAGGGATTCTAATGATTGGATTAACGATGTATGTCTTATTCACCGCGAAGCCGCCAATTGGTGAAGCCGCTGTTAAGACATTTGTTCCAGATTCGATAGATATGCTCGCGATTGTAACACTTGTGGGCGGAACTGTTGGAGGATATATTACTTTTGCGGGTGGTCATCGTCTACTAGATGCAGGTATTAAAGGGAAAGAAGCTATAAAGGATGTTACGAAAAGTTCTATTACAGCCATCGGTGTTGCTTCATTCATGAGGATTGTTCTTTTTCTTGCAGCACTAGGTGTTGTTGCAAAAGGATTAACATTGGATCCTTCTAATCCTCCGGCATCTGTGTTTCAACTAGCCGCAGGTGACATGGGATATAAGCTATTTGGAATCGTAATGTGGGCTGCGGCCATTACATCTGTGATTGGGGCAGCTTATACATCCGTCTCGTTTATTCGTACTTTTCATCCGAAACTTGAAACGTTTCATCGTTGGATTATAATTGGCTTTATCATCATCTCCACAGGGGTGTTTGTTTCGATAGGGAAACCAGTTAAAATACTTATTCTAGTTGGTGCATTGAACGGACTCATTTTGCCAATTGCGCTTGGTGTCATGCTAGTTGCCGCATACAAGCGGAAAATTGTTGGTGATTATAAGCACCCGATTTGGATGACGATATTTGGAGTTTTAGTTGTTGCTTCCATGTCTTACATGGGAATTTATACTTTAGTGAATCAACTACCCAAGCTGTTTACCTAGTGACTTTCGTTGAAACTTCCCCTTAGTTTAAGAGACTAAGGGATTCTTTTTTGTTGTTACAGAAAGTTTAAGTTCAATAAAGTGTTAAAGTATTCTCTTTACAGTTTTTTTGGTGTCTAGCTCCAAGCGCCATCAACTCGGGTCACTTCGGCCCTGCTGTGGCGACGGAAGCCTCCTCGCAGGTTTTTGCGCTTTTCTTAATTGGTTACAAAATGGAATATATGTGGTAAAATGTATGTGAAGTATTTCACAAACAAACGTTTTATTATTTAAAAAGTGGGTGATTCTATGCCAAAGGTAGTCATAGCTGGTGGAACAGGATTTATTGGACAATATTTTGAACGGAAATTTACTGACATGGGATATGACGTAGCCATCATCTCTCGAAACTCTCCGTACATAAAGTGGGAGAACAAAGATGAAATTATACAAGCGCTCGAGAATGCAGAGATGCTAATTAATCTAGCTGGGAAGTCTGTAAACTGTCGGTATAATCAAGAGAATCGTGAAGAAATATTAAATTCTAGAGTGAAGACGACAAAAATACTTGGAGAAGCGATTAATGCTTGTCAAAACCCTCCACGTTTATGGATTAACTCCAGTACTGCAACCATTTATCGGCATGCAGAAGATCGACCGATGACAGAAGAGAACGGTGAAATTGGAACGGGATTTTCTGTCAATGTGGCGAAAGAATGGGAGCACGCATTTTTTTCATTTGAATGTCCAAAAACGAGACAAATTGCTTTGAGAATTTCTATTGTGTTAGGAGATGATGGGGGTGTTATAACCCCCTATAAAAATCTTGTGAAATTTGGACTTGGCGGTGTTCAAGGCTCCGGTAATCAAATGTTTAGCTGGATTCACATAGAGGACTTATTTAACATCATCCTGTTTTTAAATAAGAGGGAAGATTTAAACGGAGTATTTAATTGTGCATCACCGAATCCGATTACAAACCGAGAATTCATGACAAGCTTGCGCAAAAAAATGAACAAAACCATTGGACTTCCATCACCAAGCTGGCTGTTAGAGCTAGGCGCAATTTTTATTAGAACGGAAACGGAATTAGTATTAAAAAGTCGATGGGTCATTCCTGAAAGATTGGAAATGTCTGGATTCCAATTTACTTATCCGACTATCGATAAAGCACTGACTGACATTTTAAAAAAGTAGATTAACATAATCACCCTTGTTTTTCATAATTGATGAGACGGATGAGTTTTGACACTTATCCGTCTTATCATGTAGTCGATATACTTCTGTCTCCCGATAAAAGCAACATGATCTACAAATATTCATCATCTCCCTCCAAATCGTTTAAAATAAAGAAGCACGATTAGTCTAATTAGGAGGCAAAAGATGAAGCAAGCGCATGACCAATTTGAACAAGTACAATCTGTCATGGACTATATTGATGAGCATATAGATGAAGATTTAACGCTTGAGAAACTAGCGGCACAATCTAATTATTCGCCCTTTCACTTTCATCGAGTCTTTACACAGATTGCAGGTGAGACGCCTGCATCCTATGTGAAAAGAGTGCGAATGGAGAGGGCAGCGCATTTACTTATTTATGAGCCCGATATTCCGGTTACAGATATTGCGCTTCAATGTGGTTTTACATCACTTTCTTATTTCACCCAAGCGTTCAAGCAAATGTATCATGTTAGCCCGAAAGCTTGGCGTGAGGGAGAATACTTAAAAAAGTTTCCTCTGGCTTATGAAGATAGCAAGATTTCTAAACAAATGAGCAGAAAACCACAAGAATATCCGATTAGTAACCCGTATAATCAATTTCAGTGGGTTGACCTGAGTCGTGTTAAAATCATTGAAATTCCGAGTTTTTCATACGTATGGAAGCAACACATTGGAAATTATACAGAAGAAGTATATGAGTCTTGGGAAGAAGTGTTCCGTTGGGTGAAAGCAAGAGAGTATGATGGGCCGGATGGGTATTATTTTGGATACCCTCGTAACAATCCATTTATTACTCCAGAAGGGAAATGTCGGTACGATTGTTGCATTCGCGTTAAGGAATCAGTTGAGGGAGCGACAACCTTTAATGGAGGGAAATTTGCAGTATACGAATTTGAGAACCCTCTAAGTTACGATCAACGGAATCATATTATTCATTGTTATACGGAAATGTACAGCATTTGGCTGCCGAAAAGTGGGTTCCGATTTGTTGGGAATCCAGTCGAATTTGTCGAAATTTTACCGATTCCCAATTCCCTGCATATCCAAGCTCATATTACTGGAATTGCAATTCCAATTGAACCGAAATAAAACGAAGAAAGGTAGATTTGATGATGGAATTCAATTTTGTTGCAATCATCCTAGGTGGGTTATTGTATATGGCTTTTGGTGCGTTTTATTATTCGCCTATCCTATTCGGAAAAAAATGGGCAGTGTTAAATAACGTCGATTTAAAAGAAGCGGGAGCAAAGCCATTTGTGTCAGCAATTGCTGTAGCATTCTTAAACTCAATTTTAATGGCCACTCTTGTTGAGTTAACTAGTACGGAAACGGTAAGCGGAGCTGTCGTATTAGGACTTATAGTAAGCGCCATTCTTTCGTTTTCTTACTTTAAAAATATGATGTTCGGAATGATGAAAAAAAGTGTATTTTTAATTGCTATTGGAGACCACGTAATCATCTTAACGATATTAAGTATTTTACACACAATGTTTTAAAGGTTTGACTATGTCAGACCTTTTTTGTTGTTACAGAAAGTTTAAGTTCAATTAAGTGTTAAAGTATTCTCTTTGCCGTTTTTTGGGGTGTCTAGCTCCAAGCACCATCAGCTCGAGTCTCTTCGGCCCTGCTGTGGCGACGGAAGCCTCCTCGCAGGTCCTCCAGCGCCCTTCGCCTAAGGACTTGCGCTTTCCGCATTTTCTGTGAAAATGAGCTGAATAATCGATCATGATAGGTAGATGGTAGAAAGGAAACCCCAGGGAGAATAAATTTTCATGTCCGGGGTGTGAGTGTAAAATCATGTATGTTTCTTATTTTTCAATTTTGTTCTTTAGCGTAACGACTTTTTAGTAAACGGGTGTAATATATTGATTATACTTTGGATATTTTCCTCGTACGATTAACTCATAAATTTGCTGGATCTGTTTTGTAAATGAACTAGGTTTTCCATTACCGACTGGCTTGTGATCAACGGAGATAATGGGTTTAATTCCGATGGCAGTACCGGTAAAAAACAATTCATCAGCTTGGTAGAGCTCAGCTCTTGCAATACTATCCTCTCTTACTTCAAGATGCAGCTCATTTCTTGCGATATTTATAACGGTATTCCTCGTTATGCCAGGCAAAATTCCATCAGCAATCGTTGGTGTATAAACAACCCCATCTTTAATTAGAAAAATGTTTTCGGTTGACCCCTCGCACACAAAACCATGCTCATTTAAAAAGATCGCCTCGTCAAAACCGTTTTGTACTGCTTCATATCTTGCAAGGGCGGAATTTAAATAGCCGGCTGTCGATTTTGCTTGTGGCGGGATCATATTATTTCCGTTTCGAATCCACGAACTAACACATACAGCGAGACCAGGCTTCGGCAAATAAATGACGGATTCTTGGAAAATAGAAACCCGATTATATGGATCTATGATGGAAGGCGCGAGAAGTTCTTCACCTTTAAAGCAAATTGGGCGAATATATACATCGGAAGTAATTCGATTCACTTTCATTAACTCAATTGTAACGGAGTTTAAGACATCGACTGATAGCGGGACAGGGATGGAAAGGATTTTCCCCGATTGGTGAAAACGCTTATAGTGATCTTCAAGGCGAAATAGGTATAACTGTTGTTCCTCTGCATTCCAAAAAGCTCGAATTCCCTCGATAAATCCAAGTCCGTATTGAAGGCCTCGATTTTTAACACTGATGGTGGCTTGTCGTTCGTCGATAAAATGACCTTGATCAAAAATATAGGCCATATAATATTCTCCTATTCTTCAGTTTTTATTAACTTATGCTAAAACAGGGGAGGAGTAGAAGTTTCAATACCTTAACGGTAAAATGGATTTCTGTTATAATATTCAGAAAAAGGGGGATGAGCATGGAGAAGGTCGCTAAAGGGGTGCAAGATATTTATCCAGATGACTTTGCTTGGTGCTATGGGTGTGGGCGCTTAAACGAAAAAGGACATCATTTCTTAACCAACTGGGATGGAGACAAGACGGTTACGGTCTTTAAACCACTTGCTGAACATATAGCTATCCCTGGGTATGTATATGGAGGCGTCATTGCTTCGTTAATCGATTGTCATGGCACAGGCTCTGCTGCATTAGCATTACATCGAAAGAACGGGTACGAGCTTGAAGATGGAAAAGAGCCGCCACGATTTGTAACCGCTTCATTAAATGTGAACTTCTTAAAGCCAACGCCGCAAGAAGTGGAATTAAAGGCAGTCGGCAAGGTGGAAGAAATCCATCCGAAGAAGTGGAAAGTTACAACTGAGGTTTATGCGCATGATACACTATGTGCAACCGGAGAGGTCGTTGCGGTTGTCATGCCGAGTACGTTTGGGAAATAGTTTAGAGAAATTAGAGAACATTGATTTTTACATAGTATTTCAGTTTAACATTCACGTTAATAAAACGAATGATAAAAGCAGATGAAGAGAACCTATTTATCCCTTCATCTGCTTTTCTTATGTCCACTTTTAGTATAATTAGTAAAGAGCAATGGAAAAGTGACAGATTGGAAGAGTTGAAGGGAGTATTGAAATGGAAATTTTAGCAGGATTATTAACGTTGTTTATCGGAATTGCGCATAGTATATACGGGGAAAAAGTGCAGATAAAAGAGTTGTTACAGCAAAATAATAGTGAGCTTGTAATTGGGTCTACTAGAATTATGATACATCAAGGGGGACTGCTACTTGTATTAGTAGGCGTTCTTCAATGTATGAGTGCTATAGGTGTAGTGGAATTAGTAGGGATTGCAAAATTTTTTCCGATGGCTATCATTTTGAATAGTTTTATTGTTTTTCTTATCATAACGATTGGAAAACATCGGGTCATACTGAAGGAGACGATCCCTCAAATCGGTGTATTCCTTCTTATTCTTTTCTTACAATATATGGTGATATAAAAAAGAGCGTTGCTTTCCCACGCTCTTTTTCATTTGCTAAAGTAGTTCTGGCCTAGGTGGACCCTTTTATCAATGACAAAAGAGCTGCCTTTTCACTACTCGTACCGGAGTTCTTTCCCTAAAGCATAAATGGTACCTGTGGTAGAGGTCTGTATCTTTTTTCGCACTTGTTTAATTTCTAAAAAAGTTTGTGGATAGGCTTCTTTAAATATTGTTACTTGTCCGTCACCTTTCGTCTGTAACAAGTACATGAGCCTTTTTCGCTCAGACTCTAACGACGTAACATGTTGAATTAAGTCATCAAAGGCTTCTTCGTGTTTTTCGAACTCTTTTAATTGGCATTCATCTAATTGGTCTCGACTAGCTTCGTAAATTTCTAACTCTCGTTTTACTTCTTCGAGCTGAATCAGTAAAGATTTATAATGTCGTAAAAGTTGATCAAACTCTTCTTTAACCTTTAAGCGGTTAAACCCTTGAACTAAGATGAATGTTTTCTGTTCGATTCTATTCCCTAAGTATCCTGACAGAACTTTTGCCTTCGCTTCAATATTTCCACCTATTAGCTTTCCTTTTTCTTTATCAGTTTCAATGTTTATCCCTTTTAACGTACTTCCGATCGAATAGTAGCCAATATGTATGTTTTCATCAGCCAATAATGTACAATGATTTGCGTACTTTACAAAGATGTTCCGGCCTGCTTTAATGATTGAATGGTCTTTACCAAATATACCACCTTTTACGAAAACATCTCCTGTCTTTGATTCAATCAGATGGCAGCCTGATACACCTTCTTCACTTAAGACAGAAATGTCTTCAGTTGCGATAACTGAATACCCCTCTTGTACAGTTCCAGTAATGGTGACGCTTCCATCAAACTCCAAATTCCCTGTTTCAACACCAACGTCACCGTCTACTTTTAAGTGACGTCCGACGCCAATTTTTCCTCGATTATAAGCGACGATTCCATCAATTTTTGCACGTAAGACAGTTTTGTTCCCCTCTCGGACTTCTGTAACGGTTTTCGGGTCATATAATAGTCGAGCATCTTTTCCTTTTCGAGGTTGCAATATTTCTCCTTTAATGGTTGCTCCAGGCTTTCCTTCTGTAGGAGGAATTTTCTCTCCAAGCCAATCCCCAGCTTTTATTTCATCTATGAAGTTCATATCATAATAGTCCGCACGACCATCTTCGCGTATTGTTGGTTTTCGGTCTGATAGTTCGAAGTAGCGTATTATAGCATTTTCACCATGAGTTGGAGGAGTCCCTTTTGCAACGATGATTTCTTCAAGTGGTTTTAAACCATTACGGATAACATCGATTAAGATTCCTTCTGTTATTTGTTGTTCAGTTAGCGCTTCAAAGACAAGTTGGATATACTGTTCTTTATTCTGATCAAATTCATCTGGAAGTGCATAAATCTTGACTTTAGCTTCCATTTGATCTCTTGAAAGGATCATATCAACAGTTGGTCTAAGACGTCCAATTTCGATATCTTCTGATGAAGCTTGTTCAAGCGCTTTCTTTAAATGAAGAAATTTTGTTATCTCAATTCGCGGGTTTAGATTTAGTACATCTTCGAATTGAAGTAGAGGAAAATTGGGTTGAGTGACATGGATAAATATGATGTTATCTCGTTCTAATAGGTGAAAATATTCATTTGAAAATAATTTTACCACTTTTTACTCAACTCGTTTCTGCTTTCGTTCGTAATATATATGAAGTTACTTCTCATAATAACTATCGGTAAAATAGAAGAAATAATGAAGAAAAAGATGGGTGGTAAATATTGATAGTTAGACAAAGAAAACAGGCTACCCTAAAAGTACAGCCTGTTTCTCGTCAATTATATTCGGTTAATTTAATCTGGTAGCGGACGCTTTCGTCAGGGAAGGACAATTCCTAACGAACGGGTTTCTATAGTCAATATCTGCTCGGATTCCTCGCAGTATCATATCTCAGTGCAGGAGAGTCTGGACAGTCGTCCGCCACCTTTCTTTCGTTCAAAAGGAGCTGTTTTTCGCTCCTGATTCCGTTTAAGTAAGTCACATTATACAAATCGAACAACATCTTCAAATGGGCGTCTCGTTTTTGGATTTGGCTCTTTTGCTCTGTACCCGAAAGCGACCATGACTGAGATGTTAAAGCTACCATCTTCAAGCAAACCTTCATCTTGAAGGAGTTTATTCATTTTCTCATAGGAAAAGCCTTCGATAGGACAAGAATCAATGCCGATTTGTGCGGCTGCAGTCATCATGTTTGCAAGCGCTATGTATGTTTGCTTCGACGCCCAGTCAAACATGGCGCGATCATTTTCTAATAATTGAAAGTCATCTCGTTGGAAGTTTTCGACTTTCGTTAAGTAATCGCGTTTTACGTCTTCCGGAAGCATTTTATAATGAGTGTAGTGTTCCTCTAAGTAATCGGAGTTGTACGTTGTATCTCCCTTTGTTCGAGCGAGAATGACGACGAAATGACTAGCTTCTGGAAGCTTTCCATATGCCCCCCAAGCAGTATGTTTAATTTTTTCTCGAAGCTCTTCACTTTCGATTACGAGAAATCGCCACGGCTCCATTCCTAAGGAACTCGGGGAAAGTCGACCTGTTTCCAAAATGAATCGGAAATCATCGTCTGAAATTTTTTTAGTTGGATCAAATTGCTTCGTCGCATGTCGTGACCAAAAAGCATCTAATATGTCTTGCTTTACTTTTTCTTTGTTCTGCATTTATAGCTCCCCCTTATATTTGAAACATTTCGACAACAATACCGTACCATATTAAGGGAAATCTGCCTAGAATTTAGGACATGAAAGGGCGAAGGAGGAGGCTTGCGATTCGTAATGGATTTAATCTTGTTTGATGAAACAACATCGCTCCGATAGGACCATCCAGTTTTTTTACTATCTTGTCAAACGTATCATTATCCAGCTTTTCAACCATTCTACGGAGGACAAGAGAATCTTCGTAGCTTTCATAAATTTTCTTAGCGAATTGTTCGTAGTTCGCCTTACCAAGAATATCATAGGCGGCGAATATTCCGGATAAAATGGAGGCAAATTGACCATATCCAAGAAAAGGCATATTCGTACCAAGACAGTTACCTGTGAATAGTGTGTTCCCAATACGAGGGAAATGACTTCTTCCAATAAGATAATTACTCACCTGAAACTGGTCAGTTATGGTAAGCTCCTGATTTAGATGCTTTTGACATTCCTGATGAAATGATTGAAATAATTGATCACCGTTTGCTGTCACCACATTATCAGGATAAGCAATGACGATGTTCGCCTCTTTTTCAGAAAACGGAAGAATATATCCGTATCCTTTCGGTGCGAAATGGTTATTAAGCCATACCATCGCTGTATACGGATTGAAAGATCCTTCAACCGTTGCAGCTGTAAGGGAGGCACTCGTATTCAGTGTGTAGGGCTGTAGTTTGCGGGTGTACTCCCCGTCACCCGTTGCCATCACAACATGAGAATGCTCATGTAATAGTTGTTCGTAAGTATATTCTGAATGGAAGTGGATGGGCGTTTGCACTTGATTGGCCAGCTGCTGTTCAAAAGATAGATGGTGGCGACCGCGAACATTCACAAATCCGATGAGGCCTTCTATCGTTGCTTTTTCATTTTCTGAAAATATTTTTAGAGTGCGAATGTGAGATAAAGGTTTTAAATCAATCTCGTGATGTTCCATGAAATACTGAATTGGATCTAAAATCGGTCTTGTTAACAAATTCATTAAGGCTTCCGCATTAATAAAACGGTCACCAACTTGACTTCGTTTTTCATAAATAGTCGGTGATACCCCGTTGCGCTCGAGAATGATTGCACACGCTAACCCAGATAGACCAGCACCCATAATTGCTACGTTCAAGTTATCATCTCCAGTTGAAAATTGTGTTCAATCTATATTATTTACAATTATTCACAAGTAAACCGTCGTAGTTTCCGATATTTGCTATAATGATGAGAAATCTATGAGAAGAAGGGGCGGAGGGAATGAATGAAGTGTTGAATTAATGAGAAGAATTATTCTACATAGCAATGAGGCCCTCTGCAAAAAATAGAGGGCCTTCTTTTCTTAAGGATAGTTTCTAATACGTTGTTGCTTTTTAGTCTTGAATTAGTTGAAGCGAAAGGTGCCATTTGTCCAGCGTTGTACGAAAGGGAGACTCTTCCGCAATAAAATAAAGACACTGCGGAGAATAGGGGTGATATAGAGTCACTATACCGGCAAACCCTAGACCACCTTTCGATATCCATTGTATAACTAGAAACAACACTCTTTGAGAGAAGAGAGTTTAAGATTATGAATTCGATAAAGTGTGTGCTTGTCGATTGCGAACACCTGCATCGATAATGAGTTTTATCATGTCATCAGTCATTAATAAGTGCTGGATATCCGTTCCAGAAATAAGCTCTTTTGTATGATCATCTTTAAAGGAAAGATTTCGAGTTAAATATACTTGATACACGTCGATTAGTTCATTTAAGCGCTTCTCCACATCCATTAGTTCATGGATTTCTACTTCTTCAACGATGTCTAGTTGTTCAAAGTGAAGGGCATCTTTTATAAATGTTAGCAGCTTTTCATTCGTTGGTGGATACGGATTTGTAATATGATAAATGGTATCCGGCTTTGCATTTTCAGGCGCAAGACTTAAAATATCGGAAACATAATCAACTGGTACGAGATTGGATGTCCCTTCTTTTGAAGCAAGTATTCGATACGATGTTTCAGAAGGGTAACGAGATACTTTTCTCTTGAATAATTCAAGTGCTCGCATAAATCCATATAGCGTAAACGAAGAATCGGCTTCCCCTGTTTTCGAATCTCCGACGATAATAGCTGGACGAAAAATCGAGATATCTAGTTTAGTATTATACGAAAAGACTAAGTGTTCAGACTTCACTTTGCTTTCCTCATACGGGTTATTGGTTGGGTGATTCATTGGATATAACGCTTCAACCCCATTTGAACCCTTACCGACTGTGTAGGCTGTACTTACATAGTAAAATTTTTTTGCTCCGATTGCAGTAGCGAGGTCCAGGATATGCTTCGTTCCATCGTAGTTCGTTGCAAAAAGTTCTTCTCTTAACTCCTCGTCAAATTTAACGAGTGCAGCTAAATGATAAATAGCATCTATTTTCCCCTTTAACCAATTTATATCTTCTTCACCTAGTCCACCAAAAGGGCGTGTAATATCTCCTTCAACAATATGAATTCTTTGTTGATCAGATGCTGGAAACGTTTGACGTAGCTTGGCCGCTTTTTGGATATTTCTCGCAAATACATATAATGTATGGTTTTTGTTCTTCAGTAAGTTTTGAATGAGCTTCCCGCCTAAAAATCCAGTTGCTCCTGTAAGAAAAATATTCAAAAAATCACTCCTGTTGTTTTGGATTAAGAGACGCTACTTTTCTCTTGGATGAAATATTGTAAAAATGATAGAGCATGTTGGTTAAATTCGTCCGCTTTGTCCACGTTACACACATGTCCACATTTTTCAATGACAATCATTTGAGCATTATCGTCACTTTGAACATCTTTTTGAATGGCATTTACAAATAAATGGTCTTCTCTACCTGAAAGGTAAAGCTTTGGAATCGCTTTCGTTTTTTCGTTAATCACGAAGGTTGATTGGACATCATTTACGAGATGAAACCAGGCTAAAAAATCTTTCCGTTTCATCTTTTGGGCTGCCTTGACAAACATTTCTCTGGAATGATGGTGATTTTTCCTTGGCATAATAATATGGGCAAATAGTTTGTATAACCAAATATGAGGAGTAAAGGATTTGACGACTTTCCCACATGCCACTAATGTTTTTGAAGTCCAAGTAAGACGAGTGATGGCCCCACCGAGAACGGCAGACTTCACCCGTTCAGGATAATGGTTCATTAAACAGTGTACAATCACAGACCCGAGCGATATCGTCAAGAAATGTGCTTTCTCGATGCGCAAATGGTCAAGAATACGAATGCATTCGCGTGCCGCTAAGTTAAATGAAAACGGCTGATTATATTGATCTGGACTAGGAGACTTTCCGTGCCCAGGAAGATGAATGGTCACGACATTAAAATATTTCTGAAAAAAGCGAATCTGCTTATGAAAAATGCTACAATTCCCTCCAAAACCATGTATCAACACAAGGTATTCAGATGAAGGGCCTTCAAATACTTTATATTCTAACATGAAAAACTCCTTATAAATCTAATTCTCATACTTTTATTATCCTATCGTTTATACCTAAGCTTGTCACTAGTTAGTTATAAATTGTTAGAAAGATGGCACAAAAATGTACCATTTACAGGACGTTCCTTTTTCAGTTTTGTCAACATCCAGTGTGACAAAAACGGTATTACTATTCGTTGATAAGGGGCCTGAAACCGCTTTATCATTAATGTACAAAGTGAAAGGGAGGTCCTCAATGAATACAAATCAACAATCTGGTATAAAAGTAAAGATTCAGCGATTTGGAAGCTTTTTAAGCGGTATGATTATGCCGAATATGGGGGCATTTATCGCATGGGGAATTATTACAGCCTTATTCATTCCTACTGGTTGGCTTCCAAACGAAGATTTAGCTAATTTAGTAGGTCCGATGATTACCTACTTACTACCTTTATTAATTGGGTACACAGGCGGTAAGATGGTTCACGACGTTCGTGGTGGTGTCGTTGGTGCGACTGCAACGATGGGAGTCATCGTAGGCGCAGATATTCCAATGTTCTTAGGTGCCATGGTAATGGGACCGCTTGGAGGTTGGACAATTAAAAAGTTCGACCAACTTATTGATGGAAAAGTGAAATCAGGCTTTGAAATGCTTGTGAATAACTTCTCGGCAGGTTTTGTTGCATTAATACTAACAATCTTAGCTTACTTAGGAATCGGTCCTGTCGTTCTTTCTTTAACTGAAGTGTTAGCTGGTGGAGTTCAAGTGATTGTCGATGCAAAACTTTTACCGCTAGCAAGTATTTTCATTGAAACAGGGAAGATATTATTTTTAAACAACGCGATTAACCACGGGATCTTAAGCCCAATTGGAATCGAGCAGGCAGCTGAAACAGGTAAATCAGTGCTTTTCTTACTAGAAGCGAATCCTGGACCTGGTTTTGGTATTTTGTTAGCGTATATGTTATTTGGAAAAGGTGTATCGAAGCAATCAGCTCCTGGTGCAGCGATTATTCACTTCTTAGGTGGAATTCATGAAATCTATTTCCCATACATCTTAATGAAGCCACTACTACTAGTCGCGGCAATTGCTGGTGGAGCGTCCGGTGTATTCACTTTTATGTTATTTGACGCTGGACTTGTAGCTGTCCCATCACCAGGCAGTATTTTTGCGTTACTAGCAATGACACCAAAAGGGAATTATTTAGGAGTACTTGCAGGAGTAATCGTAGCAACAGTCGTATCATTTGTAATAAGTTCCATTATTTTAAAAGCATCTAAACAAGAAGAAGACGAAGATGCATTGAAAAAAGCGACAGAACAATCATCCAAGCTTAAAGGAAAAGAAACAAGAGCTTCTATGTTAGTTCAAAACGAAGAGGCTGAAAATAAGGAAGAAAACGAAACTGAAAGTGTGTCAGCTAATCAATCAGACAGCTTAACGCAAGGAAAAGAAGTCAATAAGATCATCTTCGCTTGTGATGCGGGTATGGGTTCTAGTGCCATGGGTGCATCCATCTTAAAGAATAAAGCGAAGAAGGCAGGTCTTGATGTAATGATTACTAATTCATCTATTAACAACTTGCCTAGTGATGCTGACATTGTCATTACACATAAAGACTTAACAGATCGTGCAAAAGCGAAGAATCCAAACAGTACGCATATTTCAGTGGAAAACTTCTTAAATAGTCCACATTATGATCAACTTATTAAGGAATTAAGTGAATAACCAATAATAATCGATGGAGTGACTAGTATGTACTTATCAGCGAGAGAAAGGCTCATCTTAAACAAATTACTAAAAGAAAAAGAGATGACAGTTCAAGCGCTTGCTGAACATTTAGGGGTAAGTACACGTACCATTCATCGAGATTTAAAGGGCATCGAAGGTTTGCTCGAAAAGAAATCGTTACGCCTTATAAAGAAGTCAGGGATTGGGCTTCAACTTGTAGGCGACGAACTAGCGATTGAGCAGTTAACTTTAGAAATGCAGAATGTGGAAAGTGATGAGTATACTCCAGAGGAGCGACAGCGTATGATTTTATGCGCGCTCCTCAACTCATCTGAACCGATAAAACTGATTTCATTAGCGCAGGATTTGTACGTAACGGTAGCAACCATTAGCAATGACTTAACGAGAATTGAAGAACGATTAGTGCATTCGAGTCTTGATCTCGTTCGAAAAAGAGGATTTGGGATACAGCTTGTCGGTTCCGAATCTGCTAAACGACGCATGATGAGTCAATTGATTTCTGAACATGTGGAAGAGGTTGAATTACTTAAACTCATTAAACGTCATGATTCATTCATTTCGGAACAGCTACTGGGGCTAGTGGATCAGGAGAAAGTTTCAGCGGTAGAAAGAGTTGTGGAAGATTTTATTCAAAATCTTCCTTATTCAATATCAGATAGAGCGTATGTGGGGCTTGTTATTCACATCGCTTTAGCAATGGAGAGAATTATTCAAGGAGAGCATGTTCAAGTAGATGATGCCTTGTTTCATCATTTAAAGGAAGCGAAAGAATTTGAGTATGCAACTCACCTTGCTCATCAATTAAGTCAAACATTTCAAGTTGAAGTACCGGAAGCTGAAATTGGCTACATGGCGATGCATTTACAAGGTGCAAAATTAAGAAATGAACAAGAGTTTATTCTAGAAGATTCTACGATGGAGATAGCGCTAAAAGTCAAAGAACTCATTCAACTTGTAGAAGAGAAAACCCAATTTCCCTTATCTAAAGACGAATCGCTATTTCAAGGTCTTGTCGTTCATTTAAAACCTGCCTTGTATCGTATAAAACAAGAAATGGGGATTACAAACCCCTTACTGGATCAAATAAAGGAAGATTACGAAGAATTGTTCTTCGTTGTAAAAGAAGCGGCTAAACAAACGTTTAATCAAATCAATATTCCAGATGAAGAAGTGGGGTATTTAGTATTACATTTCGGGTCCGCTTTTGTTAGCAATCAAATGCTTCATCCTATTCGAGCGTTAGTTATTTGCTCGAGTGGAATCGGTACTTCTAAAATGCTGCTCTCTAGAATGAAAAGGGAGATTCCTGAAATTACTGAACTAAAAAATGTTTCAATATTTGAATTATCAAATATGGACATTACGCGATATGACTTGATTATCTCTACCATTTCACTACCGCAAATTAACCGGGAACACATCGTTGTGAGCCCTATATTAACAAAGGACGAAATTAAGAAAATAAAACGTTCAATCCGTCATTGTTGGCAACAACCCCTTGTGGAAAATGAAAGAGAGAATAAAACGATTCCTTCGAATACGCAGGGTGTCGGGAAAACGATGGAACGCATTCAAACGATGAAAGTTTATTCCGATACCGTTTATCGTCTGCTTCAAGAGATAGAGTTACTGGAAGTAGAGGCTAAAACAATAAATGATGCATTAGTGAATATTTGCGAATCTCTTCATAAAAAAGAAGTATTGTCAGACATCGATGAAGTAGTAAAGGCTCTAGTGAAGCGAGAAAAGCTAGGGGGGCTAGGTATTCCAAATACGAGTCTCGCATTGTTTCATACGAGAAGCCATTCGGTACAAAAGGCGTGTTTTTCAATCGCAAATTTATCAAATGCATTACGTGTTAAAGGAATGGATGATTCAGAGGTTGAAATACGAAAAATACTTTTCATGATTGCGCCGACGGAAACATCTTCGGAAGTGCTCGAAGTGTTAAGTTATATAAGCGCCTGTATGATTGAAAGTAAAGAAAGTATATCGTTATTCGAAACAGGTGATGTATCAGCGATTAAAGCCTATATGGCGGTTAAATTTGAACAGTTTTTACAGGAGAAATTAAATTCTTAAGGAGTGTTTAGAATGGGACGTGCAATTTTAACAAGTGAAAATATTTTAATGAATGCAGAATTTGCTAATAAAGAGGAAGCAATTCGTACAACGGGACGTATCCTCCATGAGCAAGGATATGTTGAAGCAGACTATATCGAAAAAATGATCGAGCGTGAAGAACTAACATCTACGTATATGGGGAATTTTGTTGCGATTCCACATGGTACAGAAGAGGCAAAGAAAGCTGTCAAAGAATCTGGAATTGCTATTGTGCAAGTACCTAACGGAGTAGACTTTGGTGACGGTAACATCGTAAAACTATTAATTGGTATTGCTGGTAAAGGAGACGAGCACTTAGAAATCCTTTCTAAAATTGCCATTGTATGTTCTGAAGAAGAAAATGTAGAGGCAATTGTAAAAGCGAGTTCGAAAGAAGAAGTTTTAAGTCAGTTTGAAGGAGTGGAGTAATATGCTTGCTGTCCACTTCGGTGCAGGTAATATCGGTCGAGGTTTTATCGGAAAGTTATTATCCGAGTCAGGCTATGAAACATGTTTTATCGACGTCAATGATCAAGTCGTTCAACTGCTTAATGAGCGAAAGGAATATAAAGTTGTCATTGCCGATGAAACAAAAGAAGAAGTAACCGTTCAAAATGTTTTTGCTAAAAATAGCATAGAGCAGCGTGAAGAAGTCATTGAGATAATTGCGAAAGCAGACCTTGTGACAACCGCTGTTGGACCGAATATTTTGCCATTGATTGCTCCTCTCATCTCTGAAGGAGTAAAGAAGCGATTCAATCAATCAACAACACCTTTAAACATTATTGCGTGTGAAAATATGATTGGTGGTAGTGCTTTCCTAAAAGAGAAAGTATTTGAGAACTTGTCTCACGAGGAAGTGGAAGAGTTTCAAACGCGGCTAGGCTTCCCGAATTCTGCGGTTGATCGTATTGTTCCGAACCAAACAAATGAAGACCCATTAATGGTTATGGTAGAACCATTCTTTGAGTGGGTCGTAGATGAAACAGAAGTTGTAGGTTCAAGGCCAGACGTTTCAGGTATCACCTATGTAAAGGATTTAAAGCCATATATTGAACGCAAGCTCTTCACGGTCAATACTGGTCATGCCGCTTGTGCGTATTTAGGCTACTTATATGGATTCGAAACGATTGACCAAGCAATGAAAGACGAAAGAATCCAAGCAATCGTTCAAAATACGGTAAAAGAAACAGGACGTTTACTTACTACGAAGTACGATTTAGATGAAGCTGAGCATGAAAAATACCGTGAAAAGATCATTCAACGCTTCTTAAACCCAGCATTAAAAGATGAAGTCACACGAGTTGGCCGTTCCCCAATTCGAAAGCTAGGAGCGAAAGATCGGTTAACAAACCCTGCAACTCAGTACTTAGAGTTAGTGGGAGAAGTGCCAAGTTATTTAGCAAAAAGTATTGCAAGTGCCTTGCACTTTAATTACGCAGAAGATGCTGAGGCACAAACGATTCAGCAAGCGATTGAAGAAAAAGGTCTGGTAGAGGCGATTGTCGAATTTACGGGACTTAGTCAAGAGTCCCCTTTAACTAAAGAAATTATGAATCAATATGAAGAACTGAAAAAGTAGGCGGTTACCGTCTACTTTTTCTTTTTGGCTAAATTATATATTCAAAAAAAACCACTCTACGGAGTTATTTGGTTGAAAGGTAATCAAAGTGAAGGGGTAGAATAACAGCGTAACATGAGAGGAAGTGGACCATGAGTAAAAAATACCCGACTACATGTGAGCTCTGTTTGAGAGAAAATGTGAAAACAACTTTGCATCATTTAACACCGAAAGAAGAAGGGGGAACGTTTTTACCTACTGCTTATTTATGTATTCCATGCCATAAACAAATTCATGCGCTATTCTCAAATAAAGAAATTGTGATTCTTGGTTTAACGACCATCGAGGCATTACGTGAACAAGAAGAAATGAAAAAATTTTTATCATGGATTCGAAAGCAACCGGGCTCGAAAGTACCGTATATCAAAAAATCGAATGCACGACGAAAGAAAAAGTAAAAATGGCTGATGAGAATGGATGGCAGGAAAATCCCAGTTAAAGAAGAATACTTTCAAAAAGGATTAAAGGGGGATGACCATGCTATCTTCAAAAAAATTACGGGATATCAATGGATTACAAGAAATATGTGAGAAGTATGAACATATCAAATTGAAGTTGAATTGGGATTTGCTCGAAACGCGCAATGAATTGGAGCAAAATGATTTCTTTCATTACGAAGGTGACAAGCTTGTTGGGTTCATAGGTCTATATGGTTTTGGAACGAAAATAGAACTTTGTGGGATGGTACATCCTCATTATCGGAGAAAAGGGATATTCTCACGGTTATTAAAAGATGCTCTGAAAGAAGTGAAATCTAGAAATGTTCGAGAAGTATACATAAATGCACCGGAAAAATCAGAATCAGGGAAAGCATTTTTAAAACAGTTTCCGTGTCGTTTTTCTTTCCGAGAATATCAGATGAAATGGAATGAGAAGCACGTTTCTTTAGAAGAGGGTGTACATTTACGAAAAGCAACAAAGGCTGATTTCAATCTTGAAATTCAGCTCGACGTCGAATGTTTTGGATTTTTAGAATCGGAAGCACGATCGTACAATGAGCAAATTAAACGTGAAGTGAATCAAGACTTTTTTATCATCGAACAAGGTTCCATTGCAGTTGGAAAAGTAAGAATCCATCGACATAAAGGAGAGTCCTGGATATACGGGTTTTCCGTATTGCCTCGCTATCAAAAACAAGGAATTGGTCGAAAAGCATTAAAACAACTGGTTTTTCATGAGATTCAAAAAGGAAACGAAGTACATTTAGAAGTACAAGCTACAAATGAACATGCATTAAAGCTTTATACATGGTGTGGTTTTCAAGTATATGATGCGCAAGACTATTATGTGGTTTAAGAGGGTAAAACGTATTTAAAGGAAGGAGGAGGAGAAATTGAGATATGTCATTATCGGTGGGGACGCAGCTGGTATGAGTGCCGCAATGCAAATTGTCCGAAACGATCCGTCCGGAGAAGTTATAACGTTAGAAAAGGGTGAAATATATTCCTATAGTCAGTGTGGCCTCCCTTATGTCATTGGTAGAGATATTTCTTCGACTGATCAACTAATTGCACGTAAGGTGGAGACATTTCGTGATAAATACGGAATAGATGCAAAGATTTTTCATGAAGTGACAAAAATAGACCATGAAGAAAAGTGTGTAAGTGGTAAACATTATAGGGCTGGGGAAGATTTTACATATACGTATGACAAACTGTTGATTGCGACAGGAGCTTCTCCAATCATACCGAACTGGGATGGTGTGAATTTAAAGAATGTATACACGCTAAAAACGATTCCTGATGCCGAAAAGATTGTGCAAGATTTGAATAAGGAGATTCGCGATGTAACGATTATTGGTGGAGGCTATATTGGACTAGAAATGGCAGAGTCCTTCAAAAAGCTTGGGAAGCATGTTCGAATTATTCAAAGAGGCCCGTACATAGCCAATCTTTTCGATGAAGAGATGGCCGAGCTTGTTTCAGAAGAAGCAAAAAAGCATGGAATCGAAGTCGTGACGAATGAGCAAGTAAGAGCGCTACGAGGGACAGAAGCAGTTGAGATGGTTGAAACGGATTTGCATGAGTATAAAACGGACTTTGTTCTTATATCTGTTGGAGTTCGTCCCAATACCAAATTTGCTCAAGAAGCAGGCATCCTTACAAATGAAAAAGAAGCCATTCAAGTGAATCAATTTATGGAAACAAATATTACTGATGTATATGCTGCTGGGGATTGTGCCACACAATACCATCGAATAAAAGAGCTTGATGACTATATACCACTAGGGACAACAGCAAATAAACAAGGTCGTATCGCGGGGCTCAATATGAGTGGGAAGAGGCAATCGTTTAAAGGAGTGACCGGCTCTTCCATTATAAAATTCATGGGTCTTTCACTTGGAAAAACAGGACTTTCTGAAAAGGAAGCAAAATCTCTATCCATTCCTTATGAAACAATTCGAATCTCTACTAAAGATCGAGCTGGCTATTATCCTGGCGCATCCGATATACACTTGAAATTAGTGTATCACAAGGCAAACGGTCGATTGCTCGGTGGACAAGTAATTGGCAACGCGGGTGTAGATAAGCGAGTAGATGTATTGGCTGTTGCGCTATTCAACGAAATGACAGTTGATCAATTGGAAGACCTAGATTTAAGTTATGCCCACCTTATAACGGAGCATGGGATCCCATTCAACAAGCGGCGAGAAGAAGGCAAAAAGACTAGACAAATAGATTTTCTATCCAAAGGTCATCGAGGCTAGTTTCATCCACTTGGAGAAAATGATGAGAAAAATAACCATAATGATTGCATTATTAATACTACTTATTTTTACAATCGACAAAATAGGTGAACAAGTAAATTTTGATTCACCTATTTATTAAGGTTTATTATTAGGTAAACAAAAATGGCTTTTAAAGGATGGAGAACTATGAAGACCTTTATTTCTAAACTCATAACACTTTTATTTACAGCAATTATTGGTAGTTTGTATTTTGCTATTTTTCTATTTCACCCACAAGAGGACTTCGGATTGGGTATCTACTACGCTTTAGTGATGTATCCTTTAATATTACTGTATATGTCACCGGGAATTCTGATTTCATACTTAGTAGATTTTATTAAAAAATATACTAAAAGGACACATATCATTTTTTCAACTGGAATGTACTTTTTTGTATGTTTCCTCTTATTCTATATTCCTTTTTTTATAATTCAAAAAGAAAATTCCACCCATGCAATTTTTTACTTTTTATTAATACCCGTTCTCTATTGTATTTTAGAGTTCTTTATAAAAAAAGTAATATTTAAAAGTACAATCAATAAACCCTGACTTTTAATTATAAAGTCAGGGTTTATGACAGCAACGCTGTTACGCCAGTTGTTAAAGGAAATCGTCAAAGGGAGGACGTCACATAGTTTACAGACCAACCATTCGTTGCGCTGACGCTTATAAAAGATACATTAATGACCTTTTAAAGCAACTTCTCTCGACTGAAACCAAATCATCCGAGCTGCATTATTTAGCGCTGTGCATGCAAAAGAGTTTCAGGAATTGATGAAACGATACAAGAAATAAGACTCCTTCCTCCCCTCCCTACAATGGAGCTTGGAACAACACGAATTGTGGCTAGAACAGAACCCAACGATAGAAGGGAGTAAGGACGTTAATGCAAACAACCTCAATCGAGTGTAGCCCAATGACTTGAAGATATATTGAAAGAAAGATTCAAGAACTTGGATAGTGTGTTTATCACGAAGGATTACTTAAAAGAAGCATCAGAACCGCAGTACGCTAATATCTACTCACAGTCCTCTATACCATTTGTATTTATCGATTATGAAAAAGTTTAGTTAGCATTTCTTGATGACCAATTAAGTTATGAGCGTGCTCATACTATAAAATTAGGAGATTATGCAGTAGGTTATTATAAGGACATTTATTTCGGTCTCGGGCTATAAAATAATATTGAGAATGAAAAAACCATCCAGGACTGTTATTCTAGACTGTTTGTTATCATAGAGCGTTTTAAAAATACAGACCAAATTTTAATAAACTAAAATTTTTGTTTAGTAGATTTGATTAACGAAAAACACCCCCAATCGGTTTTGGGGGTGTTTTTGATCCTAGTTACAGAAAGTTTAAGTTCAATAAAGTGTTAAAGTATTCTCTTTCCAGTTTTTTTTGGTGTCTAGGTCCAAGCGCCATCAGCTCGGGTCGCTTCGGCCCTGCTGTGGCGACGGAAGCCTCCTCGCAGGTCCTCCAGCGCCCTTCGCCTAAGGACTTGCGCTTTTCTCAGTTAAAAAGCATGCTTATTCAATATCCATTGGTAATTCAGTTGAATATTTGACCTCGCGTAAAGCTAAACTCGTTTGGATTTTCGAGATTCCGAGGCTATTCAGTTTTCGTATAAATCGTTCTAGGTCTTTTCGGTTTTTATTGGCTACTTTTAATAAATAATCATACTCTCCGGTTAAACAGTGGCATTCCAGAACTTCTGGCATATTAGCAAAAGCTTGTTCTAATACTTCAAGCTTATCGGCTTGATGAATATTCGTCGAGATGAAAACAAAGCATAAAAGATTAAACCCCAGCTTTTCATGATTTAATATACATACTTGCCGATCAATGTAACCTTCTTTTTCTAGTCGTTTAATTCGTGCATGTGTCGCGGGTGGAGATAAATTCACTCTTCGTGCTAGCTCTGCATTACTCATTTGAGCATGCTTTTGGAGGGTCGATAATAATTTTCGATCGACTTCATCTAACTCTTTTGAAATCATCATCGAATCCACGTCTTATATCCCCTTTCGATTCTTCCGTAAGTAGTTTGAATTTTAATTAGAATATGAATGAAATTCTGTATAATAAGCTATTAACTTATAAAAATTTCAAATTACTTTTATTATACAAAATAATATTTTGTTTGTCGTGGATAACTGTTAAGATGGTGAATAAATAATCGGGATGGTAAAGGGGGACAAAAGCATGCCAATCTTTTATTTTTTGTTGCTATTAGTAACGAGCTTGTTGTGGGCAGGGAATATCGTGATATCTAAATCACTCGTTGAACATGCTTCGCCGATGACTTTGACGAGTTTACGTTGGATGATTGCGATCGTTTGTTTAGTACCTGTTGTGTGGTGGAAAGAAAGAAAGCTTGTACCGCCGAAATCGGCTTTACTTCCACTATTTTTAATGGGGCTGACCGGAGTGGTTTTATTTAACCTCTTTCAATTCCTTGCGGTGGAACGAACTTCAGCGACAAACGTGGGCCTTATTACGACGTTGAATGCGATATCAATTGCCGTATTTTCAGCCATCTTTCTACGAGAAAAAATGACGTTTATGCAAATGGTGTCTATGTTTATTTCATTGTTTGGTGTGCTTCTTGTCTTATCGAAAGGTCAGCTTGAACTTCTTGTATCACTTACCTTTAACCAAGGAGATGTGTATATGTTAATCGCTGTAGCGATATGGGGATTGTATTCCGTTTGTAGCAAATGGGCGACAACTAAAACAACTCCAATGGTTGCGACTTTGTATGCGGGGATATTCGGGTTGTTAATCTTGATCCCGTTTAATGTACCCTCCTTTGCTGTACATAACTTGAATGTTGAATTTACGTTAGCGATTCTTTATACAGGTGTAATCTCAACGGTCGTATGTATGGTTTTTTGGAGTATTGGGTTACAAAAATTAGGAGCGACGACAGCGGGGATTTTCATGAACTTTAACCCCGTTTTCACAGCGATTTTAGCATTTATCTTCTTGGGAGAAAAAATGAATGGATCTCAAGTAGTAGGTGCGCTCATTGTCATTCTCGGTTGTTATTTGTTCTCCTACTTTAAAGATAAAAAGCTTATTCGTTTGAACGTAACAAAACAAATCGAGGGCTATCGTTAACCCTCGATTTTTTGATTGTTACAGAAAGTTTAAGTTCAATAAAGTGTTAAAGTATTCTCTTTCCAGTTTTTTTGGTGTCTAGCTCCAAGCGCCATCAGCTCGGGTCGCTTCGGCCCAGCTGTGGCGAAGGAAGCCTCTTCGTAGGTCCTCCAGCGCCCTTCGCCTAAGGACTTGCGCTTCTCCCTTTTCTTAATGAATTATTTAGTAGAAGGTACCCCCGAGAACCCAGTTCCAATAATCTCATTCATATCACGAACTGTTATAAAAGCGTGATCGTCATGGGAGCGAATAAAAGTTTTTAATTGTTGATACTCGTTTTTTGTCAGAACGGTTGTAATGACCTCTTTTTGATGATTCGTAAAGGCACCTTTAGCTGTATGTACCGTTGCTCCTCGACCTAGTTGTTCTACAATAAACTCTTTAATAACTTCACTTTTATGACTAATGACGACAACTTCCTTCTTAATATTGAACTGCTTCATTAAGTAATCGATGACTAAACCAATGTACACAATTCCAAAAAGTGCGTACAATCCTTTCTCCACACCGAATGCGAACATCGCCCCAATTCCAATGGCAAAGTCACAAAGTAAAATGCCTTTTCCAATTTCAATTGAAAAGTATTTTTTTAAGATCATTGCGACTAAATCTGTACCACCAGTAGAGGCTTCTTGATTACAGATGATGACAATACCGATAGCGCAGATTGTTTGTCCCATTATAAGTTGAAGCAATGCGTCTTGGCTAAGTGGTTCCTGAATAGGAACTAAAACATCAAGTAGCCAAACGACGAAGGATAAGGCCATTCCGGAGTAGATTGTTTTGACTCCGAATTGAAACCCTAAAAAGATAAAGCCAACAATAAATAATAAAATATTAACAAATCCTAGAATCAATCCTAGTGATAGGGAAGGAAGAAAGTGGTGTAATACAATCGAGAGGCCACTTGCCCCTCCTGTTGCAAATTGATTCGGCGATAAAAAGAAATGGATGTTGCTCGCGATAAGAATGACTCCAATGTTTAGTAAAATGAATGATCGAATAGATGATGTCATGGTATTCTCCTTATTTAGTTGAACTAAATTGTACTACAATATTGAAGTGTAATAGCGAACGCTTCATTTGTAAATATGTTTTTTGCTTCAAAATAAAAAAAGAATTAACAAACAAATTTTAAAACGCTTACTAGGTGAAGAGGGGCAATTGTGGTAAGATGGTTAAAGATTCTTTTGGTAGGAGGTAATCGTTTTGAGTAAAAAGAAGTCGATGGAGCAAATGGTTTATGACTCCTTAAAGAGCGCAATATTAAACCGAAAACTGCCTCCAGGAAACCAACTGGTCGAAAACACCATTGCTCAAAAGTTAAACGTAAGTCGAACTCCTATTCGGAATGCGATTAAAAAGCTTGAAGTAGAAGGACTTGTTACGCTCATTCCAAACCGAGGTGCGTTCGTCATTCAACCTACAATCGAAGAAATTATTGAAGCGTTTGAAATGAGAAGAGAACTTGAAAAGCTTGGGGTACGCTACGGTCTTAAAGAAGTATCGCCGGAAGATATTCATCATTTACGAACGTTAAATGGACGTGTAAAAGAAGCATTTGAAGAACAAGATATTAACCGTTATTTAGATGAAAATAAACAATTCCACCTTTTCTTAGCGAAAAAAGGGAATAATCGTTACGTGTCACAATTTCTTGAAATGATCTTTAATCAAATTAATGTTTATTTATTGCTCTATGATGCCTTTAACTATTCGAACATTAAAGGAGAAGACATTTACAATGAGCATGAAAAAATCATTTCTTTCATTGCGGAAAAAAATGAAGAGAAGTTAATGATATACATGGATTCGCAATTAAATCGCATTTTACAAGAGATAAAATTAGACAAAATGAATTACCAAGCACTAGAAAATATCTTTTAGCAGAAAAGGGAGCAAAAAGTTCAAGAAACTTTTTGCCCCCTTTTTTAATTGTTACAGAAAGTTTAAGTTCAATAAAGTGTTCAAGTATCTAGCTCCAAGCGCCACCAGCTCGGGTTGCTTCGGCCCTGCTGTGGCGACGGAAGTCCTCCAGCGCCCTTCGCCTAAGGACTTGCGCTTTTTCTGTGAAAATAAAAATTACCTATGAGCTGAATGAGCGATCATGATAGGTAGATGGTAGAAAGAAAAAACCCCGGGGAGAATAAATTTTCATGTCCGGGGTGTGAGTGTAAAATCATGTATGTTTCTTATTTAGTCACCGCATACGTTGTTGTTTAAGGATCAATTATCTGTATCGGCAACCTATATTTTGAACAGAGCAATGGATTTTTGAAGAGACTCTGCTAAATGGGCCAAGTTTTGAGCTGCACTTGAAATTTCCTCCATCGTGACGAGTTGCTCTTGGCTTGCTTCAGAGCTTTCATGACTTATATCGACACTTTTTTCAGCTAGGCGAGTGACAGTAGAAACGGCGTCTCCCATCTGAATGGATATGGCCGAGATTTCTTGGATTGCTGCAGATACTTCTTCTACTTTTCCAGTTGTCACATTTACTGATTCGTTTATAACGTTAAAGGCTTCGTTTGCTTGATTTGAATATTGGATACCAATTCGAGCTGTCTCAACCCCACGTTGCGAGCATTTTAGAACTTGCTTTGTCTGTTTTTGAATGGTATCAATCATGACGTCGATTTTATGTGACGATTCTTTCGTTTTTTCTGCTAGCCTGCGAACTTCATCGGCGACGATTGCAAACCCTTTTCCGACTTCACCAGCACGAGCAGCTTCAATCGCAGCGTTTAATGCCAGTAAATTCGTTTGTTCGGAAATTTCATTAATAATGGCTGTTATGTGTCCAATCTTTTTCGTTTCTTCATGTAGGTCAGAAATTTGATCATTTGTTTCGTTAAAATCTTTTAAGATATTATTCATCTGATTTTCTGCTTTGTTTATGTGGTTCAAGCCATTATTCGTTACGGCCATGGATTGCTCTGTTAATGAGAGCATTACTTCGGAGTTCTCACCAATTTGCTTTAGGCCATCAGCCATCTCTTGAAATGAGGTGTCGATTAGTTGTAACTCTGTCCGTTGTTTATTAGCTGACTCTTCAGCACCTACGGCTAAAATGGATACATGCTCACTCGTTTTTTTACTTTCTTCGGAGCTTGCGAAGAGTTCTTCAGCGTTTGCCGAGACATTTATTGAAGCATCATTTACATCTGAAATGATTTTCCGAAGGTTTCCGACCATTTTTTCAAAAGACGAAGCTAATCTCCCAAATTCATCATTGGAGGAAATGGACAAATCCATTTGTAAATCGCCTTGTGCAACTTTTTCAGAGGCTTCAGCTAAAGCAATAATCGGCTTTGTTTGCTTTCGAGCGATGAAAATAGAAAGTGGAATAACGATAGCTATTACAAGAAATATAATGGCGATTTGTTCCCATAAAAGTGCCTTGGCCGGTGCCATGATTTCACCTTCTTCCACTTCCGAAAGGAGAACCCAGCTTAAGTCTGAAATTTGTAGAGGAGTGTAAGCGCTATATACTGTGACATCTCTGTAATTCGGGATTGTCTTTACACCTGTTTCATTATTAAGAGCACTTACAACAGATTCTGTTTGAATCTCTTTGGTACCAATCGTTTTTTCGGTGATAAAACGACTGTCCGATCTCATGAAATAATCGTTGGCTACGATGTAAACTTCTCCTGTTTCACCGAGGCCAGATCGCTCTGTCATGATGTGGTTAATTCGTTCATCAGATATTTGTAAAGCAATGACTCCAACAGGTTTCCCATCTTTCATAATGGGCGAAGCTAGAAAAGCAGCTGGTTCATTCGAGGGAGCATACATTAAGTAATCTTGTAATGACGTTCTCTTCGTTTGAATACTTGTTCGAAAGGCCTCTGCTAAGTTCGTATCCTTATAAGCCCCCGTTAGCAGATTTGTGGCGAAATCATCTTCTTTAGCGACAGTATAAATGATCTCACCGTCCATATTGATAAAAAATAAATCGTAGTATCCATATGTGTCGATATAATGTTGGAAATAATCGTGGTATTCTGCTTCTGCTTGTTCATAAAGCGGAGAATCTACTCCTTCAATATAAGCATTTTGGAATAATTGTAGGGAAGTGTAAACATCATTTGAGGACGCTAATATTGAAATGTCTTCAAAACGTTCTTCAAAATAGTTTTCTATCTGGCTTTTTTTTATGTCTCGAATGGCTACGAGCTTACTAAAGGCTTCAGATTTTAACGAATGGTAAGTCTGGATTTCGCTAATGGTACTCGTAATTAATAGGGGAATTAACGTAATAAGAATAAAGAGACTTATAAATTTCGTTCGAATACTTTTCATTTCCAACCTCCTGACGCATCTCTTTTATTGTATATGCAAGAAGGTAGAATTTTTCTTCCAAAAAAATAAAAAAGTCAGCCCGAAAGGCCGACTTTATTTTTGGAGAAAATGCCGCAATTGCCGTAATGCTCGATAATGAAGTTTTAAACCACCACTCCTCAAAGTGGGTGTTCGCAGAAGCGTTCTTGTCGTCCTACTTTCTAGGCGTGACATTCCGGCTTCGATGTAAAACTCCCTATATCAGCTTAAAGGTTAAAACTTATTATGATTACGAACAACGCAGCTTGGATTTTCATCATACAGGAATTCTTTATGATTTGCAATGTTTTTGTCATTCTATCTTCCAAAGGAACGTCATGTAGAGGAAATTAAGGAGTAGGTTGCTGTTGTGAAAGTCGATTAAGAATTAATTCATGATCAGATACTTTATGGTATGTGTATTTGACGTCAAGACTTAGTTGCGAGAGTTGTTCTTTCGTTTCTTGAAAGCGTTGAGTTATTTCGTTTCGAAGTCCTTTTTGCCCTTCATCTAACATTTTTAGATGAGTATTTGTTTCATCGCGGAATTGATCAAACTCATCACGAAATTGGTCTATTTCCCCCTTGAGCGAGCGTAAATCGACTCGAAGTTCTTTTTGTCCGTCATCTAACATTTTTAGATGAGTATTTGTTTCATCACGGAATTGATCAAACTCATCACGGAGTTGATTGACTTCGTCTTTCAGATAATTAACTTCGTTTTTCAGATAGTTGACCTCGTCTTTCAGATAGTTGACCTCGTCTTTCAGATGGTTAACTTCGTTTTTGAGGTAATTAACTTCGCCTTTCAGTTGGGTAACTTCATTCCTTAATTCATTAACATCTTCTTTAAGCGAATTCACATCTTGTTTAATGCCTCTTATATCATCTCGCAAGTCATTAAACCCTTGCTCTAGCTTACCAACATTTTGATTAATGCTCGATACCTCTATTAATAATTGTTTAAGTATTTGGTCGTTCATTTTGTATCACCTCCTTGGAGAAAGTGTAGCATATATTTTTTAATAGTCATAATGGATAAAATTAGATTTTAAATCCATCATCTAGTGTATACATTGTTTGGACATTCATACATTTAAGGAAAGACATACTATTTTATAATGGAGTAGAATGACTTCAATTCTTATAGCAATTAAAAAGGAGGTGCGAAAATTGGATTTTAATAAACTTCATCGAGCCATACAGTTTGCTTCCATTGCTCATGATGGACAATATCGGAAGAAATCCAATATACCGTATATATCTCATCCTTTTTCGGCGGCAATGTTTCTATGCCACTATTTCAACGAAACAAACTTTTCAGCTCAACAAAAAGAAGATATGGTCATTGCAACCGTGCTACATGATGTTTGGGAAGATACAGAGGTAACACTCGATCAAATCGAAAAGAACTTTGGTCAGAATGTGGCCAATTATGTAAAAGCTGCATCTGAAAAAGACAAATCTCTTCATTGGGAAGAAAGGAAAAAACAAAAGATTGAAGCACTGAAAACGGCTAACCTTGATATTAAGTTGATAATATGCGCCGACAAAGTCCATAATTTACTTTCGATTGTGGAAGATAAGAGAACAGAGGGCGAAGCTGTGTGGTCTAGATTTAATCGAGGAAAAGAAGACCAAGAGTGGTATTATCGGTCCATCTATCAATCACTTGTATTTGGGTTAGATGAAGTTCCATCTCTGTTTCGTGAATTAAAAAGTTTGATTGATGAGTGCTTTATAACGGAGTAGGTGTCCTTTTTAAAGAACACCTATTTTGTTATCCGTTCCATTTTGTTTATCACAAATACAATCATTAAGAGTATGATTCCAATCACGAGAACGACGTAATTACTCATATGAAATATTGGTCCAAATGGAGGAATGAGCTTTCCTCCTAACAAAATTCCTCCCATACCGAAAGAGGCGACAGCAAATATGAAGAGAGCATCTTTTACATGACTAGTCGCCTCATTAAAAGCAGAACGCTTTAACCAATTAAAAATAAAGTAGACCGTGAGAGCAGTGCTAATCAAACCAATAACAAACGATGCCATGACAGAACCTGTATAGTAGCTATTGACAGCCTGTTCAAAGTTTTCCGTTGCGATTTCAAATAATCCCTCGATTAACAAATGAATACCCGCAATCATGAGCAATAAATAAGTCGTGAACTTTAATACATTTTTTCTTTTTTCAGTTGCAAGGTTTTGAATTAATTCATCGCAATAAGCTTTTGGGTCATGGCCGAACACTTCTTCAGCAGATTTTCCTTTTTCTTGTGCCTCAATTAAATGATCAAGTAATTCCATTAAAATCTCTTCAGACTGTTGTTCAGATAAAAAGAGGTGAAAGCGAATGTAAATGAGCATTTTAGAATAATACGATTCATTTTGTTCAGAAAGCAGTTTCCTTTTATCATTGTTTAGCGAAATAAGGTCTCTTGCTTGCATCATCATTCTCCTTTCTTTAGAAGGGAATCAACTGGTTTTTTTAGACTTTCCCATTCGTTTATGAATTGGAGGAGTGCATGTTGTCCGTTTTTCGTTAAAGTGTAATACTTTCTCTTCGGTCCACTAGGAGAGCTTCGTATTTCTCCTTGAATGAGGTTGGCTTTTTGTAACCTAAGTAAAATCGGATAAATAGACCCTTCACTTACATCTTCTAAACCAAATTCTTTCAGTTTTTCAGATAATTCATATCCGTAGACTTCACCTTTTGAAATAACGGCCAATACACAACCTTCTAACACACCTTTTAGCAGTTGGCTTCTTGAGGACATTTGAATCAACTCCTTGTGTATCTTGCATGACAAGATAGAGGGGATTGCTATAGCTATCTTGTGTAACAAGATAGCTTACAAATATCTTATAAAATATTGGAACATAAGTAAATGGAGAGTTGTTAAATTTTGTTAAATTAATTTATGTAATGGTAAAATATAATTGATAATTGAGTGGTTTAGTTTCTTCAAAAAGCGTGAAGGTAAGGGAGTTTTTAGACTATGAATACTATGAAAAAATTCCTTATGAAGAAAGAAATCGTTTTTTTAATTTCATTTGCGATTATTTTTTTCTTATTGCACTCAACTCCTAGCATGGCATTAAGAACACATGTATTTATTATGGGTTATCCCAAAGCAGCTCTAACATCTGAGGTTGTTGATGATGTGTATCATAACGAAGAATACAAGGAAAAGTTTGCTGAGTTGAATGCTAAAGCTTACACCTTAACAAAACCGCCTATTGAAAAAGCAACACAGGGTGAACTTAGTAACTTTCTTGTAAGGAAATTTGGGTTCTTTTATTTAGTCGAATACTTAGGAAACACTTAATGGTCCTCAGCTAACGAGAGATTTAATGACAGGAGAATAGCGAATGAACAGCTTGGAAAATATCCCAAGCTTTTTCGTGTTATTTAGTTGTTTAGTCTACGAATTTGATTTTGTTTTCGAATTTTCTTTCTGTTATTGAAAATACAAACCATTAGAGAAAACGTCATGATAATTACGTAGGCAATGCTTGATTTCTTTCCAGATGATGTGTTTTCTTTTCAATAATCATGCCAATTGAAGAGGCTAACACTTGTTGGAAAAGCATGCCGACAATGACAGGAACAGCCACTGGGGCAGGAAAATAGGTGATGGCCAATACTGCACCGGCACTAATGTTTCGCATCCCGCTATTATATATCATCGAAATAATTGTGTTTCTTGGCTGATTGATTCCTATCCCTGCTAGCCAACCGAGTCCATATGCGAGTATCGCTAAAGTAAATACTACGAGTGCAATCAATAGCAGTTCGATATTGAAATTTCGTATGTATGGAGCAACACCAGCACTGTTAATGGCGACGACTGCTCCAACTCCGAGCTTTGCAAGAGGAGAGATGGTAGTGGAGAGCTTTTCGGTTAGCTCCTTTTTTAACCACTGATTAACGCACATCCCAAGAAGAGACGGAAAGACAATCATCCAAAGTAGCCCTTTCATAAGCTCATAGATATGCATTTCAACTGTGGAATCAACAAGCCATTTTAAAATAATGGGCACCATAATAGGGGACAAAAGGGTATCTACTAAAATAATCGATAATGTCCAAGACACATTTCCTTTGTAAATGGATACCCATATTAAACTTGTAATTCCTGTAGGAATCACAAACGCTAATATAAGGCCAATGACGTAATAAGGTTGGGTAGGAAAAATCCATTTCCCAATGTAATTGGCGATAAGCGGCATAAATACATGAAGAATCATGAGTGTGACGACAAGGGAAAGAGGATGCTTTAATACTTTTTTTAAATTAGAAAAGCTAGAGTTTAAACTTCCTGAAAATGTCATGAAAGCAAAAATCCACGGTACTAAAAAAAGAAAAGAGTCTAGCACCTGATAACATAATACACCTAATACCACACTAATTGGGGTGATCAAAGGCATAAGCTTTTGAAGAATTTGGTTTAGTCGAGTAAGCATGCGATAAGGCTCCTTTAATAAAAAAATCATAAGTATTCATTCATTTACTTTTCTTGGTTTAAACGTATTGTCTTATTTATCAATGTTTCAACCGTCCCCACATCCGCAGGTGCCCATTTGAGTGTGTTCAGTTTGTGAGTGGGCACCCATTTTAACTCAGCGTGCTCTTTTGCGATTGGAGTATCTTGTATAATTGTCGTTTTGTATGTAAGTAAGTTCACAATAAAATTCTCGTATTCGTGGTGAACTTCTTTAATCTTTTCGTATACTTTGACGGTACACCCCAGTTCTTCTCTAATTTCACGAACTAGTGCTTCTTTTGGATTTTCTCCTTGTTCAATCTTTCCACCTGGAAATTCCCATAGGTTTGGCAATGACATCTTTGAGGAACGTAGAGCACAAAGAACTTCATTTTTATGATTAAAGATGACCGCAGCAACGACTTGTATCGTTTTTTTCATCAAATTCAATTCCTTCCGTTTGTCGTTTTCATAATTGTATCAAAACAGGATGTAAAATACTGAATCACAACATGAAAAATATGGTATATTTTCAAGCGTTTCTTTTTCTCATTTTGCAATGACCTCAACCTCTTATTTTTGTCAACTCAACCAAAAATTTCATAAGAGTAAATAGTTTAATGGAAAATATTGTTGAATTTGGTAATGTTATAGTGTACTATCTAACTAGAACACTAAAATACCAAATTTTGGAGGTATTTCAAATGGATGTATTGATTGGTTTGTACAAAAAAGAATTAAAACTTTTAAAAAATACGTTTATCGGGGTGCTGATCGCAACTGGTGTAATTTTTATTATTGGGGTAGTCGCAGCCAATTGGTCACAACAGTTTGGACTTTTTTATTTTCTTTCCTTCTCACTATTTGGGTTTCATGCCTTTTACATCATTTGGTTTATGCTACAATCCTTGCAATTTGAAGTAAGATACGGCCAATGGCTCCATAATCCTCATTCAGGAAGTATGCTTCTTTTAGGAAAATTGTTGGCATCCAGCACATACTTTCTCATTTCCCTTACCTTAAATACGATTATTCTGCTTATTCTGTTGCCTTATATGATAGAGGTTGTTCCTGTACCCCAAGTAGGAGAATTGTTGTTAGTAATTTTAGATATTGTAATCGGTAGCATCTTACTAGGTATATTCGCTACCTTTTTATGGACGGTTTATTATTCTATATCCGCACCGACTTGGGTTCGAACCATCTTTTTGTTACTTATAATTTTTAGTTTACAAGTGGCTTACAATCTCATTCTCCAGATTCCGGCATTTTCAAGCACATCGGTGAAGGTGATGGGATATACCGATATGTTTTATATCCGATTTACGCCGACAAATCCTGTTCTTATGTTTTTTTATATCCTTTTAACGCTCATTGCTTTCTTCCTATCTGCAAAGCTTTTAGAACGTAAGGTTGAGGTGTAAAACATGGGAGAGAAGTTTCATTCGTCAAAGCCGATATACCTACAGATTATTGATAAAATTCATTACCAAATTGTGCGCGGAGAGTTGAGGAAAGGAGAGAAACTTCCTTCTGTCCGTGAAATGGCGATTCAAATGGGGGTCAATCCGAATACGATTCAACGAACTTATACGGAATTGGAGAGGATGAATGTGGTGGAAACGAGAAGGGGGCAGGGAACGTTTGTAACGGAAAATCAGATGGTGATTGCGGATTTAACGAGTCAGTTGCAGCATTCAATGATTGAGCAGTTTGTATGGAATATGAAAGAGCTTGGATTACAAGCCCACGAGATTAAGATTGCATTGGGGACATATTTAGAGGAGGAGAAGAAATGATTACACTACAGAATGTGTCGCGAAAGTTTGGGCGGAATGATGCGCTCTGTGATGTTTCGTTTTCTTTAGAAAAGGGGAAAATTTACGGCATCGTAGGACCAAATGGAAGTGGGAAATCTACGACATTAAAGTTAATAGCGGGGTTACTTTTCCCTTCAAAGGGAGAGGTGATGGTTAATGGCCAAAAAGTCAATCGGAAAATAGCCAAACATGTTGCCTACTTGTCCGATTTAGATACGTTCTATCGAGGATTTACCGTACAAGATATGATCGACTTTCATGTTTCTCAATTTGATGATTTCGACCACGAAAAGGTTGATAAGTTATTATCTTTTTTGAAATTAGACAGGTATAAGAAATTACACCAATTATCTAAGGGCAATCGGGCAAGGGTGAAGCTCTTATTAGTCTTGTCACGTAACGCTCCGGTTGTGCTACTAGATGAACCGTTTTCTGGGTTAGATCCAATGGTTCGCGACACAATTGTGGAAGGGCTTCTAAGGTTTATCGACTACGAAAATCAAACGGTTGTCATTACGACGCATGAAGTGGGAGAAATGGAAATGTTGTTAGATGAAGTCCTTTTAATAAATGAAGGGAAAATCCTTTCGAGACAATCGGTAGAAGTCATTCGGGAGAGAGAAGGAATGTCTGTGAAGGAATGGATGAAAACATTATGTGGAAGCGAGGGAAGGGAATGAAACCGATTGTACAATTAGATAACGTAACGAAAGTCATTCGAGGAAAGAAAATCATCGATTCGATGTCCTTCGATATTTATAAAGGAGAAGTGTTTGGACTACTAGGTCCGAATGGTGCTGGGAAAACTACTACAATCCGTATGATGGTCGGTTTAATGAAATTATCGGACGGAGATATTTTCATCGGTGGAAAAAGTATTCGTACTCAATTCGAACAGGCTGTCCAGCATGTCGGAGCCATAATTGAGAATCCAGAAATGTACGCTTTTTTAAGTGGGTATGATAACTTGCGGCATTTCGCAAAAATGTCAAAAGGGGTAACGAAGCAAGAGATTGATGAAATAGTGGAACTTGTTGGATTAAAAGAGCGTATCCACGATAAAGTGAAATCGTATTCCTTAGGGATGAGGCAGCGCCTTGGGCTAGCTCAATGTTTGCTGCACAAGCCAAACGTACTCATTTTAGATGAGCCAACGAATGGATTGGACCCTGCAGGCATACGTGAAATGAGAGATCATCTACGGAACTTAGCGAAGGAAAAGAATATGGCCATCTTAGTATCAAGCCATTTGTTATCTGAAATGGAAATGATGTGTGACAGGATTGGTATTATCCAAAAAGGGAAGCTTATTGAAGTTCAGCGTGTATCCGATTTTGTTCAAGGAGCGGATAAAGAATTCTTATTTGAAGTATCAGAAGTGGCGCGAGCTAATGAGATTATTCGGATGGAATACAGATGCGAAGTAGTGGGAGCCAATCTAACAGTAACTACATCTAAAGAAGAGATTCCTAATCTGATAAGTATGCTTGTTCATCACGGAGTAAAAATTTTCGGGGTTCGAGAAGTAACGAAATCCTTAGAAGATCGCTTCTTAGAGGTGACAGGTGAAACGGAGGCGAAATTACATGTTTAATCTCATTCAAAATGAGCTTATGAAAATATTCAAGCGAATAGGAACGTATGTCATGATTGGGCTGTCGGTTTTAATTGTCATTGCAGCAGGTATTTTTATTCACTATATGGAGGAAAAAATTGAACATCCGGATAATTGGAAAGTAGAACTACAAACTGAGAATAACGGATTAAAGGCTCAACTAGAAGAAATGGGGGAGGGTGCTCCTTTATATTTAGAAAAGCAATTAGCTATAAACGAATACCAAATTGAGCATAACTTATCTCCTTATTCAGAGAGTTCGTTATGGGATTTTGTTGAAATCAGCTCTTCATTCATGGATTTGGCCGGAATGTTCGTCATTATCATTGCTGGAGGTATAGTGGCGAATGAATTTAATTGGGGGACGATGAAATTATTGCTAATTCGACCGGTAAGTCGATCGAAACTTCTCCTCTCGAAATATATGACGGTTGTGATTTTTTCATTAATTATGACCATCATGCTGTTTTGTACAGCTGTGATTGTCGGTGCTGTATTGTTTGGCCTACCTAGTGAACCGATGCCGAAATTATTATATCTAGATGGACAAGTTACGGAAATGAATATGGGGCTCTACATGATGATGTCGTATGCATTAAGTTTAGTACATGTACTGATGCTTGGGACTATGGCTTTCATGCTTTCGAGCGTCTTTCGAAATAGTTCCACTGCCATTGGGTTTTCAATCTTTCTCATGTTTACCGGTTATCAATTGACGTACTTTGTGTCAATGAAATTTGAGTGGGCGAAATATCTACTTTTTGCAAATACGGTTTTAGTTGAATACATTGACGGTGAGCCATTGGTACCGGGCATGACGATGACTTTCTCGTTAACGATGTTAATTTTTTATTTTATCTTGTTTCAATTTCTTGCTTTCTTCGTTTTCAATCGTCGGGATGTTGCCATATAGAAAATCTAAATATGAAAGAGTTTCGTCATGAGGCTGTCTGATAAGTCTCCTTAAACGAAATCAGGGACGATAGCTAGTAGCGACTCCAACGGGACAGCTTTGAGCCGAAGACTCCACAGACGAGCATGCGAGTGGAGGAAGCGATAATTGAACCTCTGCTAAAAGCGGACACGTCCTGTGCAAATTCGGAAAGCGTCCGCTATCGGATGAGATTAACCGAAATTAATTTATGTTAAAAAAGGGCTGTCCTTATTGGATAGCCTTTTTTCATTGTTACAGAAAGTTTAAGTTCAATAAAGTGTTAAAGTATTCTCTTTACCGTTTTTTTGGTGTCTAGCGCAAAGCGCCATCAGCTCGGGTCGCTTCGGCCCTGCTGTGGCGACGAAAGCTTCCTCGCAGGTCCTAAAGCGCCCTTCGCCTAAGGACTTGCGCTTTGCGCTTTTTCTGTGAAAATAAAAATTACCTATGAGCTGAATGATCGATCATGATAGGTAGATGGTAGAAAGAAAAACCCCCGGGGAGAATAAATTTTCATGTCCGGGGTGTGAGTGTAAAATCATGTATGTTTCTTAACAATTAATACAGTTTCGCCAGATTTTTAAAAGTGTTCAGTTGCTCTTTAGTGATTCTTGAACCGACTTTAGCCATAAGAAAGTTCACATCATAACAGGCAATGTCAGGCTCGTTCGTTTCATACTCTTCAAATCCACTTGATTGTAAAACATGTTTCAGCATGTGCATATATAGAAAAGGGTCTCCGTTTGTCATCGAAAGGTCCCAATGCCAACAATACTCGAGGGAGACGACAATTATATTTTCTAGTTCTTCATGTTTAAACAAATTGTGTAACAACGTTTGCCCAATTTTGTGGCCTCTGTAATCAGGAGCTACTTCAATGACTCCAAGCATCCTAAGATAGGAAAGTTTACGCCAACGTTCATCTTTTTCGGGTGGCAAAACAATCGCATAACCGACAATTTTGTTGGTGTGTACGGCTAACGCCATATAGGTCGTTTCATCGGAAATCATAGCTTTAAGCATTGCTTTTTGTTGTTTGTCTGGTTCACGAAAACGGTTTAAGTTCTGATGAAAGGAAAGGTGTGTTAATGTGTGAATGACTTGTGGCCGGCTGTAAATCCAGTTTAGATGAGCTGCAATCTTCATGCTTCCATCCTCCTAATGTGAAATATGTTCGGAAGCAAAAAACATCTCCCACGATGTGGAAGATGGGAGACGACAACGGTGATAGATTAGTAGACAAGCTAACTAACATACCCTCGTGCAATCCTCCTAACTCCCGAAGAAGATTTGACGTTATAAATAAGGCAGGTCTCCTGACTTGTGCGTCTTTCTACTCTAAGCCCTTCCCGTCTTTTGACAGTGGTTTGCTTATTTCGTCCACACTTACAGTTGCGGGGACAGTTCTGGATTTTCACCAGATTCCCTATTAAGTCCATATTGGACACCTTATTTACCGGTATTTTCCTCTTATTCTTTTTCATCATACTATACAGGCATTAAATTCAGCAATGAAAAAAGTGTGTGCCCAAACGTACAGCTCTGCCCTTCCACCACCTTCCCTAGTTGAAGAAAAGAAAAAATCGACCAATCTTTACAGAGTGGACGATTTTTTTAATTTATTAGGAAAACACTTATTCTATTTCTCTACTTAAAAATCATCAAGATTCATTTCTGTTGCGTTGTTTTGAACTTCTTCCGGAATGGAGAGGTCACCAAGCTCATTAAATTTCGCAAAACTAGCATTCATTTTTAAAGACATTTTCATTGTAGAACCATCTTCTTCCACAGTCATTGTCATATCCATGATCAATGTTTCAGGATAGAAGGTGTTTTTGTTAATCGTATAGCTGTATTCAATACTATCATAATTAACCTGCTCTAATGTTTGTTGAATCATTTCTGCCTGTTCAGCGTCAATGTTTTGAAGTGCTACATCTTGTATAAAGGATTGAAGCTCTTCTCCCTCACCAGCGAAAGTAAGCTCATACACGTCACCTTTATCTGTTACTTGAAAGCTGTCAGCAAACGGCTTCATCTGTTCGAGCTGTTGGCTGAAATCAGCTTCTCGTTGAATCTCAGCTAATTCTAGCATTTCGTTCTCATCATTGGACATTTTAATCCACATATCTTCTTCAGGTGTGTAAAAGTATAGCTCATCCATTGTCATATACATTTCCATTTCAATCGATTCGCCTTCTTGTTGAGATTCCATATTCATTTTTTGGTAAGCAAAAATCGGGTCAAGGTTGATTTGAGAAGCAATTTCCGTGTTGGCATCAATGGATTCTCCGTCAATCTCCATGACCATATCGGTATTTGCAATCATTTCAAAGTTTTTTACTTCAGCTGAAACTTCGCTTGACTTTATTAATACTTGTTCAGCTGTCATTGTTTCTGCTTGCTTATTTTCAGAAGTGGATTCTTGATTTGTTTGTTCAGAAGACCCACACCCACCTAAAAATAGGGCAGCTGAAATTGTTCCTGCCATTAATAGCTTTTTAACCATCATAGTTTCCTCCATTCTTTTCTATCACACTTGTAATATATTAACACTTTTTGGGATTTGTTTGAAGTTGCAAAAAATGGATTTTGCCCCTACGTCTCAAGTCTTAGATGAAAATAAAGCTGAGGCTCGTTATGGAAAAAGGAAGATAAAGGTACGATGGGAGTAAGAAAGGAGGAATTGCTCGTGAAAAAATTCATGATGATTGTACTTGGAGTGCTTTTAGTCTGTTTATTTCTTGCCCATCTAGGGCCTATGATAGCTCTAATCATCACGCTAGCCATTTGTTACTACGCTTTAAAAAAGTTCCAAAAAACAGAGAGCAAAACATTGAAAGCAATCCTTGGGATTGTGATAGGTGTGGCTGGACTTATCAGCTTGGCAAATTTACCGGCTTTATTAGGTCTTGTAGCCTTAATGGGCCTATATTATATTCACAAACATTGGCCACAAAAAGAAGAACAAGTTCAATCAGATCCGTTTACGAACTTTGAGCGTGAATGGGAAAAGTTACAAAATAATTAAGGAGGAGTATAGAAGATGGGTTTTCTCTCACGTTTAAAACACATTGTGGAAGCTGATTTATATGAAGCACTGGAGCAAAAGGAACAAAAAAATCCAATGGCGATGTTAAATTACTATTTGCGACAATGTGAAAAAGAGGTAGACAAAGCAAAAGTACTTGTAGAACGCCATGAAACGTTAGTAAGGGAATACGAAAAAGAGTGGCAGGAAGCAATGAAAATGGCGAATAAACGAAAGCAGCAAGCGTCCATCGCTCAACAAGCAGGGGCAAAGGATCTTTATGACTATGCAGTGAAAGAACAGGGTGTTTACAGTGAGCGTGCAGAACGACTAAAAGAATTGAAAGTTCAAACGCAAGATGAATTAGAAGCGCTCGTACAAAAATACGAAAAAATGAACCATAAGTTAAAAGACATGCATGTGAAAAAGCTCGAACTAATGGGAAGAGAAAACAGTGCTCGTGCCAACTATCGGATGAATCAAGTACTTGAAGGAGACACTTATACGAATAAGACCTTTACGCGCTTTGAAGAGATGGAGAAGTATTTAACCGAACTGGAGCATAAAGTAAACGCTCGGCATATGGAAAGTACGTTTGATATAAAGATAAAAGAGTTAGAGGGAAAGCTATATGAAAAAGAAGCAATCCAAACGAATCAATAAACATGATATGCTAAATATGTAGAGAGAAAGTGAACCATCAGTCATGTAACTGATGGTTTATCGGTGTAAAAATGCGAGTTCAATACATTTCCAATTCATCAGAAAGGGGGAGAGTTCGATGAGAATTACGCATCATCATTGGATGTGGATTGTATACATTGCAATTGGCTTATTACTATTCGAAGTTTTGTTCCTAGACGAAGATACTCTCTACTTTCTGATCATTTCCCTTCTATTCCTATACGTAGGGAAAAAATATTACCATAAGTGGATTGGAAAAGGATTATTTTGGATAGGTGTGTTCAACGCTTCGATTGCGATGCTGCATTCGTTAGCTGTGCGATGGGTGTTATTTGCTTTTCTTTTTTATCTTGTACTTTTATATGTGAAACAAAAAAGGCATGATTCTGTGTTCGTCATAAAAGAGGGACGACAGTTAAAACGAAATACCGAAACTGTTTTGATACGGAAGCCTTTTTTTCAAAATAAGTTCATCGGCAGACAGCGCACGCAACGAGACGCTTATGAATGGGAAGATGTAAATATTCAAGGGTTTGTCGGAGACTTAGTAGTTGATGTCAGTCAATCTGTTTTTCATGATGAACAAGCAGTTATATTTGTTCGTCACGGCCTTGGCAATGTTCAAATTCTCGTTCCTTATGAAATTGGTGTATCGGTACATGTGTCTATTTTAGCTGGAACGGTGGAAATCTTTGATGAAATTGAGGAACGAGTCTTGAACGAATCCATTATGTTCAGAACGAAAGACTACGATACAGCCTCACAAAAGGTGAAGATTATGACGTCCATGTTTGCTGGACACTTAGAGGTGAAGCGAATATGAATGTAATTCAACGTCACCTCTTATTTGGAGTATTGTCATCACTATTTATGACGGCTTGTGTGCTAGTTTTTTTCTTCATTACATATCCAATTGAGCAATGGTCTATATGGTGGAAGGACCAGGTAGCAGGAGTCCCACTCGCTCTCGCCTTACTTTTTCTGTTTATGGTGATGGGCATATTGTTAAGTCTTATTTTCGGATGGTTTTGGAAGAAGCAATTTTTATATATTGACCGATCATTATCACGCTTTTCAATCGTTAGTACGAAACGTCCAGAGGATAGTCGAGTCTCTGAAGTAGAAGACATTTTAGACAAGATTGAAAAATGGCAGAAGCAATATCAAGAACAGACGAAGCTCGCGCAAAAACAGGCGAGCCAGACCGCTGAAGGACATGAAAAGCTACTTCATGAAACGGTTGTTAAAGAACGGAGTCGTCTTGCTAGAGAACTTCATGATTCTGTTAGTCAACAATTATTTGCAGCATCTATGTTAATTTCGGCGATGAACGAAATGGATGTTCATCATTCTCCATTGGAAAAGCAATTAAAAATGGTTGAGCAAATTATTCAGCAAACACAATTAGAAATGCGGGCATTACTTCTTCATTTACGCCCTGTTCCTTTAAAGGGGAAGTCTCTACAAGAGGGGATCGAAGAGCTTTTAACAGAGCTGAAGGAGAAAGTGCCACTTAACGTTACGTGGAAAATGGAATCTTACTCCTTTGAAAAAGGGTTTGAGGATCATTTGTTTCGCATATTACAAGAAGCGATCTCGAATACATTGCGACATGCAAAAGCATCGAACATTCATGTTCTACTTATCGTCCGGGATCAATTTGCCATCTTACGAGTGGTAGATGACGGTATTGGCTTTCATATCGAAGAATCGAAGACAACTTCCTACGGTTTACAAACAATGCGTGAACGGGCAATTGAAATGGGGGGAACTTTTCACGTCGTAAGCTTACCCGGAAAAGGAACGAGACTAGAAGTGAAAATACCTATTTTGGAGGGAGATAATGATTAAGGTGCTGCTTGTCGATGATCATGAAATGGTACGAATCGGTGTTGCTTCCTACTTAAACACACAGTCAGATATTGAAGTGATTGGAGAAGCAGAGAATGGAATAGAAGCCATTGACTGTGCGCTAAGATTGCGTCCTGACATTATTTTAATGGACTTAGTGATGAAGGAAATGGACGGCGTTGAGGCAACGAAGGAAATTATTCGTCAATGGCCTGAGGCTAAAATTATTATTGTGACAAGCTTTATTGACGATGAAAAAGTATATTCAGCACTTGAAGCAGGGGCAACTAGTTATTTGTTAAAAACATCTAAAGCGAGTGACATAGCAGAAGCCATTCGAAAAACGTACAAAGGTCAAACGGTTCTTGAGCCGGAAGTGACGGAAAAAGTAATGAAAAAAATGCGAAACCCTGTGAAAAAACATTTGCACGAAGATCTTACTAATCGAGAGCTAGAAATTTTGCTACTCATTGCCCAAGGGAAAACAAATCAAGAAATTGCAGACGAACTATTTATAGCGTTAAAAACAGTGAAAACACATGTAAGCAATATATTGAGTAAACTGGAAGTTCAAGATCGGACACAAGCAGTGATATATGCTTTTAAACATGAGTTAGTTTAAAGGGAAGGGGATGCGTCCGATGATGATTCATGGAAAAATGGTCAAAGGAAGAGTGGTAGATAATGTGACTCGCTGCACACATTATCACAAAAAATTAGACGTCATCGCCATTAAGTTTTACTGTTGCCAAACGTATTATCCCTGCTACAAATGTCACGAAGAATGTGGGTGTGGCGAGTCAAAAGTTTGGCCAAAAGAGAAATTTGATGAAAAAGCAATATTATGTGGTGGATGTGGCGAAGAATTAACGATTGAAGAATATCTTCATAGTGCTTACACATGTCCGAAATGTCAAATCTCCTTTAATCCAGGGTGTGGAAGGCATCGTCATCTTTATTTTGAGACAGAAGCAAATCATTGTACAAGCTGACGGTAACAATTTATAATAATTATTACCTGATAAATTGTTTAAAGGAGAGTCAGCACATGTCCGTCTATCAATACGAAGCTGTTAAAAAATGGAGAAAAAGTACCTTTATCTTCGTTTGAAGGGAAGGTATTGTTAATTGTAAATACAGCGAGCAAATGTAAATTCACCCCTCAATTCGATGATCTTCAAAAATTATATGATAAGTATAAAGAGAAAGGTTTTGAAATCCTCGGCTTCCCGTGTAACCAATTTGACGCTCAAGAGCCTGGCACAAGTGAGGAGGCTGCATCTTTCTGTCAAATTAACTATGGTGTTAAGTTTCCAATTTTCACTAAGATCGATGTGAATGGAAAAGATACTCATCCGTTATTTACATATTTAAAACAGGAAGCCCCGTTTAAAGGGTTTGATGAAGCAAACATTACAGAAAAGTTATTGAAACTAAAAATAGCTGAACTATATCCAGAATGGCTTGTTGGGGATGAAATTAAATGGAATTTCACGAAATTCCTCATCGATCAAAACGGAAACGTTGTCGAACGTTTCGAACCTTCAACGGAACCTATGGACTTTGAACAAAATGTAAAACAATTACTTGCTTAAAGCGTAAGATGCCCATGTGTGGCATCTTTTTTGTTATTGTTACAGAAAGTTTAAGTTCAATAAAGTGTTAAAGTATTCTCTTTACCGTTTTTTTGGTGCCTAGCTCCAAGCGCCATCAGCTCGGGTCGCTTCAGCCCTGCTGTGGGGACGGAAGCCTCCTCGCAGGTCCTAAAGCGCCCTTCGCCTAAGGACTTGCGCTTTGCGGCTTTCTTATTAGGTTCCTCAGCTAGAAGAGAATTGTTGAAGTATTTTGTTAGGGATTTCGAATAGTTATAGCGTATAGTTAATGTAAAGATGGGTGAGGAGTGTGGTAGTAATGAAAAAAGTGTTTTTTGTTTTAATCGGACTTCTTATTTTATCTGTTGGATGGTACCTTGTTTCTCCGTTATTTTTTGATGATGTAGTAGATGAAGAGCCACTCCATCAAGAATTAACAGAAAATGTGACCGAAAGTGAAGTGTCGCCATCTGAAGATGCGAATGAGGAAGAGCCTCATGAGCCACCATTAATGGGAGAGTTTGTTGGAGTAGATGAAATTCACCACGCGGAAGGTATTGTAACGTATTATGAGAAGGAACAGTACATCCGATTTGAACAGTTTGAGTCGACAAACGGTCCTGATTTATATGTTTATTTAGTAAAAGGTGAGCAAAAAACGAGTGAAGGCATTTCCCTCGGTAAATTAAAAGGCAATGTAGGGAATCAAAATTATGAGATAGCTAGTGATATTTTAATTGAGCCTGGAGATAAAATTGTCATCTGGTGCAAGCAATTCGATGTGGATTTCGGATATGCGACTTTGCAACAAGAAAGTTTGTAATGAGCTAAGAGAATAGTCTCAATGGAGAAGAAGTTAACTATTTAGCCATATGCTAGTATCAAACGGTGTGGTAGTGTTGAGATGTATGGGATAACATTGTTTGAGCAGCACGTGATTTTTTCTGAATATATAGGTATACTACAGGTGTATACCTATATATGGAAAAAGGGGTGTTGAAATGGCTGAAAAGGTAAAGAGGCGTGTAGAACTCATTTTACTAGTAGCTTTGATTTTATCGTTAATTTCATCCTTTGTTTTATTCTTTTTACAATTTTACAAAGTGGCGTTAGCTCTCGGTGCTTTCTTTATGCTACTTGCCAATTTCATTGGTTTTTGGGCCTACTCCAAAACGACTGATTATGTGCACCGCACATCGTATCATACGAACAAAGATCGTTATAAGTAACATTTATAGATGGGTTCATTGGCAATAGCAACGCATCACCAACTTTATGATGACTTCTTAAACATTTAAGTGTGCCTTCACATAATTTCTTGTTCCTCTTGCTCCTTTTACTAACAAATGAAATACGATTAAAAATACCCAAACGAATACAAAGAGCGTAAGATAGTAAGCGAGTGGCGGCAGAATAATCGGTGCTCCGATAAACATGTAATTACCGTTTGTGAGAAAATTTATTGGTAAGGCAATTAGGTCACAAACGAAGATGAACAAAGCCCCTGAAATGATATGCTTACGAGTCGTTGAAAAGCGCATCCACCATAAAACTATGCAACCGGTAAGAATAAGGAGAACGTGATAATAAACAAAATAATAAGTGAAAAATCCACCTAAATGAAAGGTTCCTACTGGAAACAAAAGAGCTAGCGTCGGGCCGATAATTAATGGATATACAATCGCTTCAATCCAATTCCTCTTATCTTTCATTAGTGCATATAAGGTGAAAAGTTGCATGAGTGGACATAAGTGGAAGGGTAAAGCATAGCTCGGTTCGAACTGGTTTGTTGAGATAACAACAAAATAGTATGAAATGAAACCAATTATAATGGCAAAACTCATCCCGAAACGAAAGGTCTTAGGCACAAAAAATTCCTCCTTTTATCAATATTATGCAATCACTAAAAGGTAATGCGGTCCGCAAAGCTCTTTTAAACCTCTTTGAGGAGGTGAGCTTTTTATAGCGACCGCATGATTTCTGGTGTCTTTAGATGCCTTTCATTAAATACCTTTTCACAAAGGAAGGGCGAGGGAAGATGCTTTTTTGTTGGTCGACTCCAGCGGTTGTTTCTCGTTTTTTGTGCGCTTGATCATACGCTTTCGATTGTTGCCAGTTTAAAAAGGCTTGATCATTTTCCCAGACAGTCATAATGACGTATGTATCATCCGTCAAAGGACGTAAAACACGAATCGCTTTAAACCCAGGCTCTTTTTCGATGAGTCGAGCACGCTTTTGGAATCGGTCTTCAAAGGTGGATCGACCTTCAGGTGATACGGGAATATGATTACAAACGACCAATTGTCCATCTAAAGTACCGACGGAATCGAGCACGTGATATTTAAGTCCGTTATACATATCATTTTCAATGTCAGTTTCTAATAGGTAGCTGGCTCCTTCTTCACTTTGAAGCATCATACCTTTGCCTTCCGGCTTTTCGGTCAACATATACATGAACATATATATCCATCCTCCCTTACTTTTCCAATAATACCTACAGTATAAAGGATACTCATAACGAAAGCACGTTTTGGCATAATTCAGTGTGTTGCTTTCCTCTATAAAGAAGTATAATAGAAATATATAGAAGATTCTTCAAACTTTAGTGTTGCACAAAAAATCATCCATTGTCTCAACCCCAAATCAGTCTGTAGATTGTCACAGTAGGCACCTTTTCACATAATTCTTCGGTTGTAATTCCGCGCGTTCACTCAATTCCATTGTTTTGCGCAAATTCCATATAGAAAGAGGAATTCACATGGATAAATATAAGCAGCATTTTTTTAATAATATTCGGACGAAGCTTGAGCAATGGGAATCTTTGTCCGAAATAACAAATGAAGAAGTTTATCGATTTCTCCACTCATTAGCAGGGACATCGTCAATTATCGGTTTGCAGAAGATTGGAGATAAAGCAAGAGTTTTAATGGAGCAATTAGATGAAACATCAGATAGAAAGTGGACATTTGAAGAGGTAAAACGATACTTAATTGAGATTATTGAAGATTGCTATGAATATGAAGAAGGTATCAACACTTCATTGACGAAATCGAAGGTGAGAAATAGCAATGAGCCTGTATTATTAATCATTGACGATGACACCTCATTCTTAATGTTTTTAAAGGAAAAGTTAGAAGCAATCGGATGGTATGTCGTCGCCATCGCGAATCCGGAAAAAGCAATTCTATCTTTTTACGATGTTAGGCCAGATTGTGTCATTATTGACATTTATATGAACGAGAAAAATGGATTTGAAGTGTTAGAGTTTTTAAAACAAAAACTGAAACAACAATTTATTCCGACAGTTATGGTTAGTGTGGAGAAAGAGAAGTCAATTCGAATGAAGAGTTATGAAATGGGAGCGGATGATTTCATTCATAAGCCGTTTGAATTAGATGAATTTATCGTTCGGATTAAAAGGCAGTTAGAGCGTAAGAAGCAAATTGATGAATTACTCCTTCTTGATGAATTGACTCATGTTTACAACAGAAAATACTTAAAGCAGGCGTATGCTCAAGTTCAAAATGAGTGGAAACGTTCTAAAGAAGATTATAGTTTGGCTGTATTGGACATTGATTACTTTAAGAAAGTGAACGATCGGTTCGGTCATTTAGTAGGAGATGTTGTATTAAAAGAGTTTGCCAATATTTTAAAACGTGAAACGCGAATAAAAGATATCGTTTTTCGGTATGGCGGCGAGGAATTCGTTATTTTATTTCCTAAAACAAATGTGGACGAAGCGATGGAAGTACTCAATCGATTACGTGAAAACTTCAGCCAGTATGTGTTTCATCAAGAAGAATCCTTCTCATGCACGTTCTCTGCTGGCGTTGTCCAAATTTTAGATGCGACAAAGCCGTTTGAAAAGTGGCTTGAACTAGCCGATCAAGCTCTTTATGAGGCGAAAAACAACGGACGTAACCGTATTGAGCAAGCTGATAAACCGAAAGTTATGCAGCATCAAAAAACGGTTAAAATGGCGATAGTAGATGATGATCCAATCATTCGAACCGTGATGGCGGATATTATTAAAAAGCTGCCATTGAATCCGAAACGGAAAATTGAACTACAAACGTATAAAGATGGGAAGGCGTTCATTCAGTCTGATTGGCACCTAGGTGATCCGTGTTTTGTCATTTTAGATGGGGTGATGCCAAATATGGATGGACTGGAAGTATTAACGAACCTGAAAAGTAAGAAGGATGCTAATCGTTATCGTGTTCTCATGCTTACGTCTCGAAAAGGTGATCAAGATATTGCAAAAGCGCTTGAACTTGGAGCAGATGATTATATGACAAAACCTTTTAAGTTTGATGAGATTATAGGGAGAATTGAAAAAATGCTCCAGCGTATGATGTAATTTGGTAAGAAAGGGGAAGTTTAGATGGCCAAAATTTTATTAGCGGAGGATGAAGATGTTCTGCGTATGCTCGTTGTCGATACGTTGGAGGACGAAGGACACGAATTGGATGAAGCAAGTGATGGAAAAGAAGCGATTGATCTAATTACGAAAAATGATTACGACTTAATCTTATTAGACTACATGATGCCATTATGCACCGGATTAGAGGTCATTGAGAAAGTCAGGAATATGCCTGGAAAACAACATGTGAAAATTATGATGCTATCGGCGAAAAGCCAATTATCCGATAAAGAGCGTGTGATGCAAGCCGGGGCTAATTATTTTATGGAAAAACCGTATAGCCCACTCGACTTAGTGAAGCGAGTGGAGGAGATTTTGGATGAAAAACATTAAAAAGTACTTTCAAAAAAGCTTGCAAAGACAATTTGCAGGATTGCTAGGTGGCTTTATTATTCTTTTCTTTTTTGGGTCGGCAATTCTCGGAACCTATAATCAATTAATTACACGGGAATACGAAAGGCTAAAACTTACGTTAGATAAAAAAGAAGAATGTGCGGAAAGGTTGAATGAGCAGTTTACGCAAGCCTTTTTTGATGCGAGAGGATATTTTGCATTCGGACGGAAAGAGTTCAAGCAAAGCTTTTATGCACAACGTGAAGTTGTTCAAGATTCGATTAAACAGTTAAAGCTTATCGGGAATGAACCGGAAGATGAAGTGTTTATTGAAGAGGCCGAACTTTTCTTTTCGTATTATTTTGATGATTTAGCTAAAAATGCGATTCTTGCATTTGAAAACGGTGATAACGAAGCTGTCGTTCTTGCCTCTGAAAATGGTGGAACAGCAGCTATCGAACGATTTCAAAATCAGTTAGCACAGTACCATCAATCAATTGAAAATCAAATTGATACAGCCTACGATGACTTGAAAAAACGTGAAATGATTAGCCGCCTTTTCTATGTAGCTTTTATTCTATTCATTTTATTAATTCTTATGTTTATTTTAAGGACGATGGGAAGAAAAATTGGTAAGCCTCTGAATGAAGTGGCAAGCGCAGCGGAAAAGTTTTCACAAGACGAAAAAGTGATTAATTGGAAATTTGCGACGGGTCGAAAAGACGAGATTGGTACCTTGTCCAGAGCGTTTGAAAAGATGATTTATAGTATTCAAGAAAAAGAAGAACATTTAGTGGCGCAAAATGAAGAATTGCAGGCACAGCAAGACGAACTAGAGTATCAGCAGGATGAATTGGAAAGTTTATTGGAAAAGATGAAACTAAGGGAAAAGCAGCTCGAACATCGAAACCAGTTCATCCATGGAATCTCGAATTCTCTTGATAAACACGAAGTATTAAACAGCATTGTTAAAAGTATGGCGCTAGTGATGAATGCCGTTCGAGGCATGATCGTATTAGTTAATGATCGTCAAACATATGCCTCCTTCGGTCTTTCAGAACATGGGGTTAAACAGTTTATTCAATTCATAGACAACGGTATCCATCAACGACTGTTTGAAGAAAAAGAACCATTCACGTTTAAACGTGAGCTCTCGCCTCCAGAGAAAGGCTTTCATGAAGAAAATCTTTTTAGTTACGATATCTTCTTACCAGTCCTTTCAGCTAAGCAAGAGGTTGAAGCCATTATGGTTTTTAGTCGATTTGGCAAAGCTTTTACGGCTGATGAGATGGAAGAGTACAAAAGTTTAACAAAACAAATTTCCATTTCCCTTCAAAAAATTCATTTATTCGAGGAATCTGAAAAGGATCGTCGCATGACACAAGATATTTTAAATAATATCCAAGAAGGGATTCAGCTCGTTGATAAACAAGGCTCTAGTCTTATGATTAATTCACAAATGACGAAGCTTTTAACAGAACAGCAGTCTGGGACTCATTTAGCTTCCTACGAATCATGGCGAAACCAACTTCTTAAACAAGTGGAAGAACCGAAGGAACTTGAAGCCTTTTTAGATAATGTGTTGTTCCAAGAAGAGGATCAATCCAAATCCATTACGTACCATTTGAAGGACAAAAGAAAAGTCATTCAAGTGTACGCGGAAGCCTTGTTCCACGGTTCCAAGCAGCTTGGAACGATTTTTGTTCACCGTGACATTACAAAAGAGTTTGAAGTGGACCAAATGAAGTCCGAGTTTGTAAGTACGGTTAGTCACGAATTGAGAACACCGTTATCAAGCGTTCTTGGATTTACGGAATTAATGTTAAATAAAGAATTGAAGCCGGAGAGACAACAAAAATATTTAATGACGATTTATCAAGAGGCGAAGCGCTTAACGTCTTTAATTAACGACTTTTTAGACGTACAGCGAATGGAGTCTGGGCGTCAAACGTATGATAAGCGATATGAAGATATTGTTCCAATTATTCAGAGCGTAATCGATACCCAAAAAGTCAATGCACCGAATCATCAAATTGTCGTTGAAAAAGAAACGGATTGGACCATTGTTCTTGGGGATCGTGACAAGTTATCACAAGTATTTACGAATCTTATTAGCAATGCAATCAAATATTCACCTAATGGTGGCGACATCAAGGTTCGTTTATATGAACAAGAAGGGAATTTGAAAGTAGATGTAGCTGATGAAGGACTCGGTATCCCGAAAGAAGCCCTTCCAAATCTCTTTACAAAGTTTTATCGAGTAGATAATTCGGACCGAAGACGCATTGGTGGAACGGGCCTTGGCTTAGCGATTGTAAAAGAAATAATGAAAGCTCATGATGGAAAAGTAAACGTAACATCGGAAGAAAAAGTAGGGAGTACTTTTACACTCATGTTCCCTCTTATTACGTTAGAAACCTATAGAGAAGTGGAAATAGATACTGATGGAATGAACGTAGCCGTCATTGAAGATGACATTAACCTTGCAGCTTTATTATCACATGAACTTTCTGAAAGTGGTTTTCAGGTGCATCATTTTAAAAATGGAAAAGATGCATTGAAATCCATGAAAAATGAGAAGCCAGATGCAGTTGTGCTAGATATTATGCTTGAGGAAGGCGGAATGTCTGGTTGGGATATATTAAAAAAGATGAAAGAAGATCCAGCCTTTACGTCCATACCGATCATAATCTCGTCAGCTCTCGAAGAAAGAGAGAAAGGAATTACGCTCGGTGCTACCGATTATCTTGTAAAGCCTTATCAGCCAAGTCAGCTTTCAAAAATCATTCTTCACATTTTGTTAAAGCAAGAAAAAAGTGGGGAAATTCTCATTCCGATGCCAGATGAAGAAGAAAATGAAGACGAATAATAGATGGTAGGGGTGCTCCATTTTGGGCACCCCTCTCTAATATGATTTGATGTCATTGTTCGTATATAATAGAGAAAACGTCATTTAGGGAGGGTACTAGTGCAAAATTCGAAGTTAATCATGGAAGTTTGCTTGCTAGCGGGAAAAATAATGCTGAAAAATGGAGCAGAAACGTATCGAGTAGAAGATACGATGATGCGAATGGCTAAAGCATTTGGTGTAGCGCATTGCGAAAGCTTTGTCACGCCGACGGGTATTATTTTTTCAATTCCGGAATTAGAACAGACGAAACTCGTTCGTATTCCTGAAAGAACGACTGATTTACATAAAGTAGTCGTCGTAAATGAAATATCTCGAAAAATTAGTAGTGGACATATTTCGGTGGAAGAAGCTTTTAAACAGTTAAAAGTTGCAGATGAGCGAAATGATCATTACCCAACATGGATACAAGTAACAGCAGCTTCGTTATCGAGCGGTTGTTTTCTCATTATGTTTCAAGGTTTATGGGTTGACTTTTTACCAGCGATGCTTGCTGGCGGCCTAGGGTTTTTGACATTATTATGGATTCATTCACTTATTAAAATAAAATTTTTCGCTGAATTTTTCGCATCCTTTGTAATTGGGATTGTCGCTTATTCTCTTGTTTATTTTCATTTTGGTACGGACTTAGACAAAATTATTATCGGCTCAGTTATGCCATTAGTTCCAGGCCTTCTCATAACAAACGCAGTGAGGGACTTGATGGCAGGGCATTTAGTAGCTGGACTATCAAAAGGTGCGGAAGCCTGTCTAACTGCGTTTGCAATCGGGGCAGGGATTGCTGTCGTGTTATCAATTTAAATGGGGGTGACGGTATGATTGAACAATGGGTAACCGCGTTTATTGCATCAGCCGCTTTCGGCATTATTTTTAATGTACCGAGTCGAACCCTTTGGCAATGTGGAATCGTTGGAGCGATTGGATGGATTTTTTATTTTACACTTGTTCAATACGAATTTGATCAAGTATTTGCGACTTTTTTTGCCTCTGTCATTGTCGCTTTTATTAGTCATATTTTTGCTAAAATGTATAAAACGCCAATGATTATCTATTCCGTAGCTGGCATCATTCCGCTCGTCCCGGGAGGTTTAGCGTATAATGCGATGCGGCATATTGTCCTGCACGATTACACGAAAGCGATTGAATTTGCCTCTGTTGCTTTTATGATATCAGGAGCTATTGCAATGGGACTTGTATTTTCTGAAGTTTTAAACCAAGTGTTCGTGAAAAAAGAGAGATCGATGCGTCATACAAAAATGGGAAATCCATCATAACGGGTTTCCCATTTTCTTATTGTTACCGAAAGTTTAAGTTCAATAAAGTGTTAAAGTATTCTCTTTCCAGTTTTTTTGGTGTCTAGCTCCAAGCGCCATCAGCTCGGGTCGCTTTGGCCCTGCTGTGGCGACGGAAGCCTCCTCACAGGTCCTAAAGCGCCCTTCGCCTAAGGACTTGCGCTTTTCTTACACCTTTGAAAATATGCACCTTAATGTTCGTCTTGTCGAACAACGAGTACATCACATTGAGCAAAGCGGATGATATGCTCGGAAACACTTCCAATCAAGATTCGTTCAACAGCACTTAGTCCCGTTGCTCCACAAATAATTAAGTCAGCATCAAACTTTGGGGCAACTTCTTTTGCGATTTTCACCTTTGGAGAACCGTGGGAAAGAAATGTAACAACGTTGTCAATGCCAGCTTGCTTTGCTTCTACTTCATATTTCTCTAAAAGCTCTTTTGCCCGTATTTCAACTTCATCAATGATACCTGGGGCATAAGCTGTCACAACCCCGTATCGATCATCCAATACATGTGTAATGATTAAAGTTGCATCGTTTCTTTTCGCAATCGGTAGAGATTTTTTAAATGCGCGATCTGCTTCCTCGGATCCGTCAATGGCTACGACAATGTTACGATAGTGAAAACTCATTTCCCATTCCTCCTTAGAAAAATATGGATTACACATTCATTGTACCACAATGGAAGAAATGCTCATTTATCCAATGTGTCAGTGTAGTGAATGATAATGTCAATTCTTAAATATTCTGAAAAAATGTAGACGTATCCTATGATCCTTTTTATCATTAAGAAAAGAGGTTTTAGGGGAGTTGAGTTCGATTGGCAAGTTTAGATGAAAAACGAGTGGCCGTAACAGGATCAAGAAAGTTAGAAGAGATTGGAACAATGGTTGAAAAAAGAGGAGGAATAGCAGTTCCTCGACCGATTCAAAAGACCGTTAAGTGTTCACCCGAGGAGATGGAACAAGGGATTCGAACATTTGTTGAAACGGGTGCAGATTGGGTTGTGCTAACAACTGGGATTGGAACATCAACCTTAATCGAAGCAGCTCACACATTTCAGTTAAAAGATCAATTCCTACAGCAATTACAGAAGTCGAACATTGCTGTAAGGGGCTATAAAACACTTCAAGTTTTAAAAAACCATGGAATTACACCCAATGCTGTTGACGACGATGGAACAAATGAAGGGCTTTTACGCGTCTTACAACAACACACATTTACGAATAAACGTATTTTCGTTCAACTACATGGTGAACCGGTTCCGAGGTTGACGAACTTTTTTATCGCTCAAGGGGCGAAAGTAAATGAAATTTTACCATATAAGACGGTTGTTCCCAATCCAGACCTCGTCGTGAAATTGGTCAGTGAAATCATAAGGCGAGAAGTAGATGTTGTAGCGTTTACAGCTTCCCCGCAAGTGAGGGTCTTGTTTCAAATAGCAGAAGAAAGAGGCGTACTGGGTCAACTTATCAATGCGTTCAATCAAGATGTAGTGGCGTTGGCAGTAGGAAAAGTAACAGGAAGTGAATTAACGGAAAGGGGTATCCAGCGTATTATTATGCCAGAGCATGAGCGGATGGGCGCGATGATCGTCGAACTAGACCGATTCTTTCAACAGAGAATAAATGCTAAATAGAATGAATAAATTGTAGGTCTCGCATGAAACTAAGGAGAAAAAGGGAAATGAGGGTACATATGAGAAAATCAACAGGTCTCGTCTTTTTCCTTGTTTATGCGGGATCCTTTTTATTTTCGGCAACTTCACCGAAGCGTCCTATGTGGTATCGCCGCCTAAATAAGTCAAAGTGGACTCCTCCTGGGCATGTCATTGGAGTAGTTTGGAGTATTTTATATTTGTTCATAGCAGCTTCGGTTGCGTTTGTGTATGAACGAAAGAGCGCGCATAAAAAGACGACTATATTTTATACCGTTTTCATATTTAATTACATGTTTAACTTAGCTTTTAGTTTCGTCTTTTTTCGGTTGCGATCTCGTTTTTTTGGAATGGTTGTGACGATGGTTGTTTCGTTGACCTCTATTTGGCTCATTGTATTGGCCAAACCGATATCGAAGCTTAGCGCAATCTTACTTGTTCCATATGCCTTATGGAGTACGTTTGCTTCTTATTTAGCGTACAAAATCTACTGGTTAAATCGTTAGGATTTTTTCTAAGAAATTATTTTTCTAATAAGTGTATTTTCAAATTACTGTAAATACATAAGGAAAAAATCATGGGTATAAATGACTGACTATGAAAATAGTGGTAAACAAAAAAGAAAAAGGACCGATAATTATTTTGTGGAAATATAGGGAAGGAGATGTAATTATTTGAGTACAAAAAATAGTTTTCCTATGAGTTATCTACTAGATGAAAGTTTTCACAAAATTTACGATCATATAGAGCAGTTATCACTGATGGCAGAAAAGCAAAAAGATATAACATATGCAACATATACAAAGTATCAAACCATTCGAAAAGATTTAATGGAAGAATTAAAAGCGTTAGAATTTCTTTATAAAGGTTCAGTTAGATAAAAAATCCCCCAGATTATTTCTGGGGGGTAGAGTTTTCTAGCTTCTGTAAAATTCGGCGCTTTTTGTACAGCATCTTACCAGCCTCTCCAATATCTTCAATCATTGATTTATTAACAAATGACCCAAATAAAATTCCGGCAATGGGCACCATTTGTAAGAGCTTCTTCCAACCAAAGTTGTCCCGATAACTGACCATTACTTCCCGCCAGCCTTGTACCTGTGAAATCATCTTTCGATTAACATTTTCATTAGGCTCGTCGTAAGTAGCCAATTCTTCGATAATCGCTTTCTTACCGACAATATCTGATGAAGCAAATTGAAGGCACTTAATGATAAATACTCGCTCCCGTTTGTCATTTGGGTCAAATCCATAAGTGAGGGCGATTTCTTGGAGTGTTTTTAGAGAAAGACCGAGGATAAGCGGGATATCAATTGTCAACGTGAAAAGCCCACCAATCCCAGTGGTTGCCCCTTGTGTCATGGCAATCTTCGCCCTTGAGGCGATAATGTTGTCACTAATTTCATCCATTACCGCTATGGGCTGCTTTGCAATGTCTGCTAAGTCTATTCCCTCAATGTTTAGTTTCTTTTCATAGCGTTTCGTAATACTTTTTTCCGATACTAAATATTTTCCACCTGTTTGAAGATAGCTTCCGATTTCATCTAAAGCTTGTCCAATCTTCTTGTGGATCAATTGGGGAGTGAGGCGGTCGAGAATTTTAAAGGGAAGGCGGCTAATACGCTCCCAAAACCATAGACCCTTTTGGTCTTCCTCCCATTTCCGAATTTCTTCTAGATGTGTAAGTAACTCGTTACGTGATTCTGTTTGTGTCAATTAAGGTCACCTCTTATACGTTAACAATGCCAATTACGCTGAAAATTATTCTAACATGTCGTACGAATTATGAGTGAGAAAGGTTCCGAAAGAATAAGAAAAGCCGACTATTTGTCGGCTTTAATAAAGTTTTATTCGTTTTGGTCTAGTTCTTCTTCTTGTTTTACAGTTGTGTCGTTTGGCGTCTCATTCGACGCTTCATTGGTCACTTCTGTTCGAACAACTGTATGCGTATTTCCTCGATTAGCTAAGTCACTTAAAAGCTTTGATAAGTCTACACCAGTTAATTCTTTCAGTGGCTCTTGAAGTTGTAGCATCGTATTCGTGACGCTTTTTCCGAATGAACTGACTCCCTCGCCATTTCCAGTGTCAATGATTTTGACTGAGTCGATATTTGATAGAGGTTGAGCCACTTTTTCAGCGTAAGCTGGTAGCATATCGATTAGTTTTTCTAAAATGACGACTTCACCATGCTTGGCAATAGCTTCAGCAAGCATGCGCTTTGCTTCCGCTTCCGCTTCTCCACGTTTACGGATGACTTCTGCTTCTGCTAAACCTTGTTTACGTTTAATTTCTGCTTGAGCTAAGCCGTCAATCTCAGCTTTACGCGCATCTGCTTCTGCTCGTTTCGTTGTTTCGTAATATTCAGCATCTGCTTTGGCTTTTCGAATCTCGCTTTCTTGAGCTTCAAGTTTAACTGCGTGTTCACGCTCGAGCTTTTTAATGCGTAGCTCTTCTTCTTTTTTCTGGGCCATTAGTTTTAATTGTTCCTCTTGTACTTGCTTTTCAAGAATGGATTTTTCTAACTCGTAAGCTTGCTCTGATTTAGCACGCGCTCGCTCTGTTTCTTCTTTAATAGCTGCATCCTTTAAATCTTTTTCTTTTTGAGCCTGTGCGATTTCGATTTGTCGTTTGTACTCTTCTTCCTTTGCTTCTTGATCTGCTTTAGCACGGTGAATTCGTGTTTCTTTATCACTATCTGCTTCAGCAATTTCCGCTTTTTTACGGACTTCCGCAATACGCGGACGGCCAAGGTTTTCTAAATAACCGTTTTCAGGGTCTGCATCTCGTAAATCGGTTAGCCCGAGGGATGTGATTTTAAATCCCATTTCATCCAATTGCTTTTGAGCGATTTCCGTTACTTGCGCATTAAAGGCTTCACGGTCTTCGTTTATTTCTTCTACGGTCATTTTGGAAAGAATCGCGCGAAGATTTGCGCTTAAAACTTCCCCAATTTCCGCTTCAATCTCTTGTTGCTTTTTACCTAAGAATTGCTCCGCATAAATGGCTATTCCTTTTAATGTATCGGCTACTTTCACCATCGCGACAGCATCTGCAACGATTGGAACTCCTCCACTCGTATATACTTTTGGTGTCGTTAGTTTTAGTTGAAAGGAAGTTAAATCAATTGGAGTTGCCGTTTGGTGCATTCGAAGTAAATGACCACCACCACGAATGATTTTAATAGCTCGACCTTCTTCATCAGTGAATATATTTGTCTCTTTTTTCGGGTCGCCTAGCTTAGGTCCTGCAATAATGAGCGCTTGGTTTGACTTTGCTGTTTTATAGCGTGTTTTCATAATAAACCACCAGATGCCGGCACCAATTGCAGCTAAAATCAATATGGGTACGAGAAAAATCATGAATCCTATTGCTTCTAACATGGTATATCCCCCTCAAAAAATAATGTGAAACAACGTTGAACAAGAACAGTCGCGACTCATTCGTTCAAATGTTTCTTCCACTATTTTTTACGAACAATATAAGGATAAAGTTTCATGTTATGGAATTTTATATAAAAAAAGGGGGTGTAAATTCCATTGAATAGGGGCTGTCTGCTAAGTCTCTTTAATGCATGGGAGATGATAAGTAGCTAGCATTTCTCCTATTGGTTTTGAATGAAAGAAAGGTGGCGGCGACTCCAGCGGGAACAGCACAAGCTGAAGACCCCACAGATGAGCTTGTGAGTCGAGGAGGCAATAATTGAATGAACCTCTGCTAAAGGCGGCCACGTTCTGTGGCCAACGCAGAGGCGAATACGTCCTGTGCAAGTGCGGAAAACGTCCGCCACCGGATGAGATTAACGCATTTTAATTTACGATAAAAAAGCTTTTTGGACAGCTTCCTAATTAAGGTTAGAAAAGCGTTACCTTTAAGAAGTGAGTAAGTTGATAAAGACGACGATAATACTAATTGGCACAAGCCATTTCATTAGTAGTCGCCATATTCGATAGAGCGAATGATTTTCCTGACTCCCTAGGAGAAATTCCTCCTGTACGAGTTGTTGGTCCATTTTATGAACGATAAAGAGAGCAATGAGTAAGCAACCAATCGGTAATAATAGATTGCTCACGAGAAAATCGGTCGCATCAAAAACTGTTTTTCCAAACAGTTGATATTCTGATAGTAGACTGAACGATAGAGCAGCTGGAATTCCTGCAATAAATACAATAAGACCTGATATCCATGCTACTCTCGGACGTGAGCGCGTTCCGTTAGCAGTGAAGGCTGAAACGATAATTTCAAGTAAACTAAATGAGCTCGTCAATGTGGCAAACAAGAATAAAAGTAAAAATAAACTTAAAAACAACTCACCAAACGGCATCTGACTAAAGACGGTCGGTAAAACGATAAATAAAAGACCCGGCCCTTCAGCAGGCTCTAGCCCAAAGGAAAAGACTGCAGGGAAGATGGCAAGTCCCGCAAGCATGGATACAAATATGTTCATGATGACCACCCAGCTTGCTGCGCGAGGAATATTGACATCCTTCTTTAAGTATGAGCTGTACGTTACCATGCATGAAAACCCAACAGCTAAAGCAAAAAAGGATTGGCCAAGTGCATAAAGAATTGCCTCACTTGTTATATTCTCAAAACTTGGTGTTAAGAAAAAGCGTACCCCTTCTATTGCCCCGTCTAGTGTTAGGGAACGAATGACTAATACGATGAAGAAGACAAATAATAACGGCATTAAATATTTGTTCGCCCGTTCGATTCCGTTTTGAATACCAAATGATAAAACTAAAACATTCATCAACAAGAATAGAAATAACCCTAAAAAGGTAATTCCAGGTGAGGATATAACCATACCAAAAAGGTCTGGATACTGCGCGCCCTCTTGAATGATCATACCTAGTATCGACATGGCTGCGTAAATAAGCACCCAGCCTCCTACGACACTATAAAAAGAAAGGAGTAAAAAACATCCAACCACACCCAGTCGACCTACCCATACCCAATGAGAGTTCGGTGCGAGCTTTTGATAAGCGCTAATGGCTTCTTTCTGAGCCCCTCTGCCAATAATAAATTCTGAAATGAGCATAGGTAACCCAATTAAAACCGTGAATGCGATGAAAATAAGAAAAAACGCACCTCCACCGCTCATACCCGTTACATAAGGGAATTTCCAAATTGCACCTAGTCCAATTGCTGCCCCAGCCGATGATAATATAAACCCTAGTTTAGATGACCATTGATCCCGACGGTTCTCCATCCCATTATCCACCCCTTTGAATCGAAAGTTGTCTTTAACTTATGTGATTTAAAGATTAGGAAAGCTTCGTGCGAATATCCCATAATTCAGGAAAGAACGAATGATCAAGCACTTTCTTTAAATAGGTGACGCCAGATGACCCTCCAGTACCCATCTTATGTCCGATTATGCGCTCAACCGTTTTCATATGACGAAAGCGCCACTGCTGAATCCAATCCTCGATATCAATAAGTTTTTCGGCTAGCTCGTATAAATTCCAGTACGTTTCTACATCTTTATAAACTTCAAGCCAAGCAGCTTCTACCGCAGGATCTCCCTTATACGGTTTTGTGTAGTCTCGATTCACGAGCTCATCTGGGATTGAAAAACCAGCGTTTTTGAGTTGTTTAATGGCAACATCATAAATACTTGGAGCAGCATAAGCTTCTTTTAATTCTTCAATAAGTTTTTCATCTTTTTCATAAATTTTTAAAACATGGTCTGATTTATAGCCTAGTGCAAATTCAATCATTCGATATTGATAGGATTGGAAGCCTGAAGCTTGCCCTAGCTTGTCCCGGAATTGCATATATTCAGATGGTGTAAGGGTAGAGAGTACATCCCAAGCTGATATGATTTGAGATTGAATTTTTGATACACGCGCAAGCATTTTAAACGCAGGGTCAAGTTCGTCTCTTTCAATACATGCAATGGCTTCTCGAAGTTCATGTAAAATCAGTTTCATCCACAGTTCACTTACTTGATGAATGACGATAAAGAGCATTTCATCGTGATGGTCGGAAAGGCGATTTTGAGCAGATAAAATTTGATCTAATTGTAAATATTCTCCGTAAGTCATTCTGTTTTTAAAGTCCGTTTGAATTCCTTTTTCGTTTTCCATTTCTGATAAGTGCTTACTCATTCGAATCCCTCCATTTTCGAACGACGGCACGAACTGGGCTGCCGTCAGCTCCTTTGATTTTGAGAGGTAAAGCAATTAGATCATACAAACCGGTTGTTAGATGATGAAGCACAACATTCTCTAGTATGGCAATGCCGTGTTGATAAAGAGTGTGATGGGATTCCATATCTTTACTATCTAATGGGTCTACAGATGGTACATCAACGCCAAGTAGTCGAATACCCTTCTCTCGTAGGAATGGCGCTATGTCAGGTGAAATAGTCGGGATCTTTACTGGGAATTGATCTTGATTTTGCTTTCTCACCGTTCGAAGTAATAGTTGGTTCGCCTTTGAAAAGTCGCAATCCGAGAAAACGTTTACAGTGATATGGTCATAGGCTGATACGTCAACGAGTAGTGCTGTCCCGATAAAGGGTTGAATATCCAATTGTTCTATTGTTTCCCCATTGTCATTAAAATGGAACGGTGCATCGACATGTGTGCCTGTGTGCACACTTGTGGTTATTTTTCCAATATTGACGGATCCAGTCACCGACTTTGGAAATGTTATGGCATAAGAGAATGGTGTGTCGCCTGGCCAATGTGCAATTTCATTATGGAAGGTTTGGGAGATATCAATCCACATCGCTATGCCACCACTTCCCGTTTATTTTCATATTGCTTATACGTCTCGTTTTTCATAATGTCCTTTAATGTTTGCACAGTGTTCCAGACGTCAACATACGAGTTATATAGCGCTACGGGTGCGAGGCGAATTCCGTTCGGTGATCGGAAGTCTGGAATAATATTCTTGTCCTTTAATGCTTTACAAATTCGGGCTGCTTCTTTATGTTCTAAAAAAAGGTGACCTCCGCGATGCGCGTCCTCGATTGGATTTCCAATTGTAAAATTGTATTCCGCTAATTCTTGTTGAATTAAATTGATGAAAAAGCGTGTTAATGATAAAGACTTTTGACGAATGTTTTCAATTCCTGCTTCTAAAAAGATTTCAAGCGCACCGATCAAGGGTGCCATACTTAAGACGTGTGGCGTTCCAATTTGAAATGCACCAACATCACCTGCAGGAGATAACGTATGCTCCATATCAAATTGTTTCGATTTATGAGAGCTAAACCATCCAGCTAAACCTGGTATTTGTCCAAAATGTCTTTGATTGACATAAAGTGCTGCGACACTTCCCGGTCCACCATTTAAATGTTTATACGTACACCAAAAGGCAAAATCGACTCCCCATTCACTTAATGCATGGGGGATGGAACCGATTGAATGACATAAATCAAAACCGATTAGGATGTTACGTTTATGGGCTTCTTTCGTTAATCGCTTCATATCGAGAATTTGCCCACTTCTATACAACACACTTGGAAGTACGATAAGAGCAATTTCATCTGTCATGGCTTCAATGATATCTTCTTCTTGAAGTGTTCTGCCATCGTCACTTTTTACACGTATTAAATGAATGTCTGGCTCCAGCCCCTTCAACTTCAGCTGACTTTGTAAGGCGTAGATATCCGAAGGGAAATTCAGTTCATCTGCTAATATTTTTGTGCGGGCATTATTGGGATGAAAAAAGGTTGAAACAAGTTGGTGCAAATTGACGGTCGTAGATCCGGTTACAATCACCTCTTGAGGATTCGCTCCAACAAGGGAGGCCATTTTTTCCCCAAGCTGTTCGGATAAGTAAAACCACGGATTTTCTCCTTTTGTCCATCCATCAATGCCAAATTGTCTCCAAGCATCAAGGACGGACAATAACGATTGTTCGGCACGTTTAGATAGAAGTCCGAGTGAGTTTCCATCTAAATAGATACAATCGTTTGGAAAGTAAAATTCTTGACGAAAGGAAGCAAGATTATCGCTTTGATCAAGGTGTTTCGCATCATCTAACGTAAAAGTCACTCGTATCACCTCGTATAAATATTCAGTAAATTACTAATAATTTAACTATAAATTTTCACTGACATAGTGTCAATGATATAATATCAGTAAAAAAGTAAATAACTGGAGTGTTCAAAGTGAATACACGTCAAATGCAAGCGTTAAAAACGCGCCAAAAAATTGTGGAAGCTGGTAAAGAAGTTTTTTTAAAGCAAGGGTTTCAAAAAACAACCATTTCTCAAATTATTAAGCGAGCACAAACGGGGTATGGAACGGCCTATGTGTATTTTCAAAATAAAGATGAACTTTTTATGGAAGTAATGGAGCAATTGATGCAGCAGTTTTACGATGTGGCCAATTTACCTTACGAACCGGAAACACGAGAAGATGCTTATCGATTGATTGCTCATCAAGTAGAACTTTTTTTAAATTTAGCAATAAAAAACCGAAGTATGATGAAAGTGATGAAAGAGGCTATCGGCTGTTCCCCTCTCGTTGAAGAGAAATGGAAAATGATTCGTACTCGCTTTTTCACTTCGATTGAACGAGATATTCAATATGCTCAATCGAAGGGGTTAGCCAAGAAAGAGCTAAATCCAAGTCTTGCGGGTCGGACATGGTTTTATGCTAACGAAATGTTTATGTGGGAAATTGTTGAACAAAATGATATCGATATCGAAGCGATTGTCACGACATTAACAACGATGTACTTAGAAGGGGTATATTGATTTTCCAACTATTTTCATAAAGATTTCCTACTTATCCCAATCTATTTTAGGTGAATCGGGCGATGTGAAGTAATAGAGTCTTCACCGATAATAAAAATGAAAACGTATGATTGAGGTGAACTCTATGAAATCATTGTATTCTTATTTCCTTATTTTTTTCATGGCTATTGGAATCCTCCAAATTGGTAGTCATTCAGTATTTGCAGAAGAGTCAGTCACTGATGAAGTTGAAGAGTCTGCGGTTGAAAACACTTCTGAATTAGAAGGTACAGAAAATGAAGAGGCTGAACAAACGGTAGCAACGGAAGAAAATACTGAAGCAGAAAGTGTTGAAGAAGATGAAGGAGAAAAGCCTTCATTAGTCCCTGGAGATTTCTTTTACTTTTTAAAGTCGTTTACGGAGCGTATCCGATTGGCTCTTACTTTTGATGACTTAAAGAAGGCTGAATTATTAGCTGAATTTGCGGAAGAACGAATTTTGGAAGCAGAAATGTTGGTTGAAGAAGGTCAAGAAGAGCTTGCGAAAGAAACATTAGAAAAAGCATTTGAACAACAAGAGCTCGCTTTGGAAATGGATGAAGTAGATGAAAATGAAAATGATGAGGTTGTTGAAGAAGAAGGACAATCTGAGGACATAGATGAAAAAGTAGCCGCTAATTTATTAGCCCTTGAACAAGTTTTAGGAAAGTTAACGAACGACAATGCAAAAGAAGCGATTGTGAAAAATATAGAGAAGTTAACCAAAAAGCTAGAAGAAAAAGTGGCGAAGCAACAAGAAAAATATGAAAAAAAACGTGAAAAAATTCAACAGCAAGTAGAAAAAGGAGAGTTGACTGCTGAGGAAGCAGAAGCGAAGTTGGCTCAATTAGAAGAAAAGTATACGAAAAAGCAACAAAAACTAAAGAAGCTGTTCGTGAAAAAATCTGACAAACTCCTTTCGAAAGCAACTAGCACGGAAATAGATGAAGAAGAAACGGAAGAATATGAAAAAGAGCTAAAAGAAGAAACGGAAGAACGTGAAGAAAAGCTAAAAGAAGAAACGGAAGAACGTGAAGAAAAGCTAAAAGAAGAAGCAGAAGAACGTGAGGAAAAGCTAAAAGAAGAAGCAGAAGAACGTGAGGAAAAACTGAGAGAAAAGGCGGAAGAGCGTGAGGAGAAGCTGAAAGAGAAAGCGAAAGAACGTGAAGAAAAGTTAAAAGAAGAAGCAGAAGAGCGTGAGGAGAAGTTGAAAGAGAAAGCAGAAGAGCGTGAGGAAAAACTGAAAGAAGAAGCGGAAGAACGTGAGGAAAAGCTAAAAGAAGAAGCAGAAGAACGTAAGAAAGCGCGAGAAGACAAAAGAGAACAGAAGAAGCATGATGATGAGGATAACGACGATGACGACGAAGATGATGATGAACAAGAAGATGATGACAATGATGAAGACTAGATCTTAATAAGCTCCTTTGAAGGAGCTTTTTTTGTTGTTACAGAAAGTTTAAGTTCAATAAAGTGTTAAAGTATGCTCTTTACAGTTTTTTTTTTGGTGTCTAGCTCCAAGCGCCATCAGCTCGGGTCGCTTCGGCCCTGCTGTGGCGACGGAAGCCTCCTCGCAGGTCTTCCAGCGCCCTTCGCCTAAGGACTTGTGCTTTGCGCTTTTTTTGTTGGGAAATGGAGCATAGCTTAAATTCATCATGCTATAATTTTGAACTTCCCAAAAAACTGTGAACCTACTGTTCACAGTTAAAAAACTCGTTTCGCTCCAATAAATGTGTTTAACCAATTTTGATTGAGTAAAGATATTTTCACTTTTTTTCCTTTTGGATAAGTGTGAATCATCTTGCCATTACCTAAATAAATTGCTACATGCCCAATTCGATCGATTCCATGTTTTTGTTTTCTTTTTTTCGTCGTGAAAAAAAGAAGGTCGCATGCTTCAAGGTTTTGAATCGACTGGTACGTGCCCATTTGGAATTGTTGCCGCGAATTTCGAGGGAGTAAAATGCCACATTGATGATAAACGAATTGTGTAAAAGAACTGCAATCAAATACATCCGTCTGATTCGAACGAGCATTAAATTTATAAGGTGTTTCTAAATAGGATAAGGCAGTTTTTATAATGCATGCTTTCATTATTAATAAGCCCTCCTTTTGAATCAATATAGTATAGTATGATGAAGAAGGGATGAAGGTTTGGACAAACATCTGCTATACTAAAAAATTAGAAGACTACGTATAGAAGGTAGGACGAAATAATGAGTATGTTATTAGTTGAACATTTACATAAAACATACGGTGAAAAAGTTTTATTTAACGACATTTCCTTTACCATTGGAGAGAAAGAACGAATCGGATTGATTGGAACGAATGGAACGGGGAAATCGACACTATTGAAAGTATTAGCCGGTATTGAATCGTTAGAAGGTGGAACTTTAACCCATGCGAACCGTCTTCGTATTGAATATTTAGCACAGGAACCAGAGTTGGATCTTGAAGCTTCTGTATTAGACACGATCTATTATGGAGACTCTGATGTGATGAAAACAATGCGAGCTTATGAAAAAGCATTAGCTGAATTAGAAAAAGATCCGTCCGATGTAAAAAAGCAGGAAACACTTTTTCGAATTCAGCAAGATATGGACGCTATCAATGCTTGGGAAGCAAACACGGTTGCTAAAACCATTTTAACGAAGCTAGGGATTACGAGCTTTTCACAATCTGTTGGTGAGCTTTCCGGAGGGCAAAAGAAGAGAGTAGCCATTGCAAGAGCGCTCATTCAGCCTGCGGATCTTCTCATTTTAGATGAGCCGACAAACCATTTGGATAATGAAGTTATAGAATGGCTTGAAGGGTATCTTGCGCAATATAAAGGTTCGATTTTGATGGTAACACATGATCGATACTTCTTAAACCGTGTCACGAACCGTATTTTCGAATTGGATAAAGGAAGCTTATATAGTTACGAAGGGAATTATGAAGTGTTTCTCGAGAAAAAGGCAGAAAGGGAAGCGCTGGCTGTTCAAAACGAAGAGAAACGACAAAATATTCTTCGTCGAGAGCTCGCTTGGCTACGTCGAGGAGCCAAAGCGAGAACGACAAAACAAAAAGCGAGAATTGACCGCATTGAACAGCTTCAAGAACAAAAACAACCGGTCCAACAAGGAGAATTAGATTTTGCTATTGGTTCTAAACGACTTGGGAAAAAAGTGATTGAAGTAAAAGAGATTGCTAAAAGTTATGAGGGTCGAACGCTTGTGGACCAATTTAGCTATTTACTTACTCCTGGTGAACGCCTTGGGATTATTGGACCAAACGGCACGGGTAAATCAACACTTTTAAATATGTTGGCAGGTCGAATAGCTCCAGATCAAGGAGAAATTGAAGTTGGAGAGACGGTATCAATCGGTTACTATACACAAGGTCATGAAGAAATGAACGAAGACCTTCGAGTAATTGAATACATTAAAGAAGTAGCTGAAGTAGTGAAGACAGTTGATGGTCAAATTATAACGGCCGAACAAATGCTTGAGCGTTTCTTGTTTCCGCGCGCACATCAATGGACCTTTATAAGAAAACTTTCAGGTGGAGAAAAAAGAAGGCTTTATTTATTAAAAGTGCTCATGGAAGAGCCGAATGTTCTCTTCTTGGATGAGCCAACTAATGACTTAGATACGGAAACATTAGGGGTCTTAGAAGACTACTTGGAGCAATTTCCTGGCGTTGTTGTCACCGTTTCCCACGACCGTTACTTTTTAGATCGCGTCGTTGATCATTTGCTTGTCTTTGATGGAAATGGTACTATTACTCGATTCCAGGGAAGTTATTCGGAATACTTGGATTTGAAAAAACAGAACGAGTTGAAAAAAGAAAAAGCCGCACAGCCAAAGCAAGCGCCTAAAAAGGAGCGTAGAAAAAGACTTTCCTATAAAGAGCAGAAAGAATGGGAGGGAATTGAAGACAAAATTGCACAGTTAGAAAGTCGGAAAGCTGAGCTTGAAGAAGAAATTGCAGCAGCTGGAAGTGACTTCGGGCGAATTCAAACGTTATATGCAGAGCAGCAATCCGTGGATGAAGAATTAGAAAGTGCAATGGAGAGATGGGAAGAGTTATCATTACTCATTGAAGAAATCGAGAGTGAAAATAACGGGTAATTTTCGACAATTATTTTCGAGGAAATATTTAATCCTTCGGCAAAAGATTTCATGATGTTTTATCAACTAGCCTTTGATGTCGAAAGGGAATGTATATTGAAACTACTACAGTGGGGAAGTCCCCACTGTTTTTCATTTCACCGAACGATGATATCTAGCAAATTTCTATTCAATATGCCCTTCGTTTTGTTTATTGTTACAGAAAGTTTAAGTTCAATAAAGTATTAAAGGATTCTCTTTACAGTTTTTTTGGTGTCTAGCTCCAAGTGCCATCAGCTCGGGTCGCTTCGGCCCTGCTGTGGCGACGGAAGCCTCCTCGCAGGTCCTAAAGCGCCCTTCGCCTAAGGACTTGCGCTTTGCGCTTTTTCTGTGAAAATAAAAATTACCTATGAACCGAATGATCGATCATGATAGGTAGATGGTAGAAAGGAAACCCCGGGGAGAATAAATTTTCATGTCCGGGGTGTGAGTGTAAAATCATGTATGTTTCTTAAGCAGATTTCCCCCAATAGTTATGATGATGTCTTTTGTGGAATAGTATGTAATAAAGAGATTATAGGGGGACTGCCGAATGTGGCGATTTATTGTTTATGTGTCGGCATTTGTCATAATGGTTATTATTAATTACTTAGCTAATTCAATCCCATTAAATGGACAAACAACAGGTGAAATTTCAAGTAAGGTGACTGTTCTTTTTACACCCGCTTCATATGTCTTCTCTATTTGGGGATTGATTTATTTTAGTTTAGCTATATGGATCATTAGGATGCTTCCCGGTTCTCGTAGGCACTTACTGATGTATGAAAAGGCCCTTTTCCCATTTATATTTAGCTGCCTTTTAAATGTTTTCTGGATATTTAGTTGGCATTATGAGTTTTTTATCAGCTCCGTTTTTCTAATGATCGCATTGCTGCTTATTTTAATTCGCTTATATCAAACTGTAAAAAACGCAAATGCCTCCTTTTTTGATCTATTTCCGTTTTCTTTATATCTCGGTTGGATTAGTGTAGCGACTATTGCGAATATCAGTTTTACGCTTGAATTTTACGATTGGTCTGGCTGGGGTCTTTCAGATGTTACATGGACAATTGTGATGTTATGTGTGGCAACGGCTCTTGCGTTAATTTTTTCAAAGCGACAACGTGATGTTGTCTATCCGCTAGTCTTTGTTTGGGCGTTTGTCGGCATTGGCGTGAAAAATCAAGGGATCGAGCAAGGGCTTGCGAATACAGCTTTTGTACTCGCTGCTGTTATCTTGATAGGTGTTGGATACCTGTTAGGAAAGAAAGCATGATGAAGCTCGGTATGGTTACAATATCATTGAGGTGAAAAAATGCAAAAAAAGAAGTATACCGTTGTTGGAACTGATATAGAAGAAGTGAAAAGGAAGAATGAGCAATCCGGCCGTTCTTACAAAGAAGTAATGGACCAATTAGCGAAAGAAATAAAGCAGAAAGGGAAACCTCATTGAAGAGGTTTCCCTTTCTTTTTTAGGTTGTGAATGGGAAAAATGGTCTTTAATAAGCAGATTTTTTGTATTAATTCTATATTTCCAGTACGATAGAACTGAATTTATTTTCCATAGGAGGGAAAACCATGTCATTAGTTGAAGAATTACGTCGTCAACGTGAAGGATTTTTACAAAAGGCGCCAGAGGAAATGAAGGAAACAATGGCAAGAGCAACGGAGGAACTCATTAATTCTGGTGTAGCAACTGGATTAAAAGAGGGAGAAAAAGCTCCGAACTTTACTTTGCCAAACGCAACTGGTGAAAACGTTACATTATACGATGAGCTTCAGAATGGACCGGTCGTTCTTACATTTTACCGTGGTGGATGGTGCCCGTATTGTAACTTAGAGTTACGTGCGTATCAACGCGTTTTAGATCAGTTAAAAGAAGCAGGTGCTCAGCTTATCGCAGTAAGCCCACAAAAACCGGACCAATCCCTAACAACACAAGAGAAAAATGAACTTTCTTTCCATGTGTTAAGTGATACTAAAAAAGAGGTTATTCAGAGCTACAACTTATTATTTGATTTCCCTACTTACTTAAAAGATTTATATAAAGATCAGTTAAACTTAGATTTAGCGAAGTTTAATGAAGAAGAAAATCCATGGAGTTTACCAGTTCCAGCAACGTTTATCATTGATCAAGATGGAACGATTGTAAAAGCTAACGTTGATCCGGACTACACAAATCGTCTAGATCCAGAAGAGGTTGTTGCGTTCTTAACGAATCGCTAATTGGGAGAGTTCATTCGACTCTCTCTTTTTTTAGGCTCTTTTCTAAAAGGTTGTTGCTTATAGTGTGTATAAAATATATTGTTGAGAATCGTTTTTCCCCTTTGGAATGGAGCGGAGGGTACTTGACTCCTGCGGGATACAGAGGAAAGGGCGAGACCCCACAGGCGCATGCCAAGGAGGCTCGACTTCCTCCCCGCAGAAAGCAAGTGTCCGTAGTGCAATGTTCAGAATTTATTTTAAAAATGACTGAAAAAGCAACAAACCATACGAAAACAGCCTTTATTTATAAGGTTGGCAATTGTCGTCTTTTCAACTAATCTAATAGTAGGTGATCAAATGGAGCTATTAGATTGGAGTTATACAAGAGGATATAACGTCAAAGCCTATTTCTCAAAATTCCCACAGTCACTAGTCATATTTCGACAAATCCGAGACTATTACTTCGTATATCAAGTGAAATGGTCCGAACTAGATCCGGTAGTGACTCGAGAGGACCTTGAGCAAATGGAATTAATGATGAACAAGGAACTTGGTCTTGAAGCTGAATACTTGAAGCGTAAGAGCAGAGTTCAATCCATGTAAGCATCTCACGATCTAGTGAGGTGTTTTTTTATTTAAACTTACAACACGTTGCTATTGTAGATTCTAGCCTTACTAGATTTAATGATATCTACTTACTTGGATGAGTTGCTACTCTCTTTTTCTAAATATCCTTTTGTTGAATGCGAATGATTCTGTGGATTGTTTTGTCTTGTTTCTTAAAGGTATTGACTATTAATAGTTTGCCTTTCAGCTACTTTAAATGTAAAGAAAATGAAGACATTAGAAATTCTTTTAACAGAATCTTAAAGTTGGGTTTATATGTGTTTTACATTTAGTTCCTATACTTAAGTTGTAAACAATCAACAAAAACAAAAAACAAACCACAATCAAAAGGAGTAGGGATAGTTTGAATCTGAAAAAGAAAACGCAACTGCTGATATCGGTGATGTAGGGATTTCATTTGGTCCTTTAGCCGAAGAAAAAGATTTAACAATTGCATACAAAACAGAATATTGGGATGAAATTCCTGATTGGGCAAAAGATGATGACGGAGATTGGATAGTTGGATACCAAGGAACGATTGCGGTGTTAACGAATAAAGAATTGGTGAAAAATCCTCCAAAGTCTTGGGAAGATATCTTAAATGGTGATTATAAAGTAACAATCGGTGATGTACAACGTGCGACTCAGGCACAAATGTCTGTATTAGCTGCTGCTATTGGACATGGTGGAGATGAAACGAATATTCAACCAGGTATTGATTTCTTCGCAGAATTAGCAAAACAAGGCCGTTTAAGCTTAACCGATCCATCTGTAGCGATGATTGAAAAAGGGGAAGTTGAAGTTGCATTGTTATGGGACTTTAACGCATTAGGGTATGCTGATGAAATAGATCGTGATCGTTTTGAAGTTTCCATTCCAAGTGAAGGTTCGGTAGTAAGTGGATATGCAACGATTATTAATAAGTATGCGAAACACCCACACGCAGCGATGTTAACTCGTGACTTTATTTTAAGTGATGAAGGACAAATTAATTTAGCGAAAGGATATGCTCGTCCGATTCGTGATGTGGAATTACCGAATGAAGTAGCCGAAAAGATGGTTCCTAAAGAACAGTATGAGAACGCGTTGCCTGTAGGAGACTACAAGGTTTGGGAGGAAGCGGCTTCTCAACTACCACAAAAGTGGCAAGAAGAGGTACTCGTACATGTCAAATAAAGTCATTGCAGTTGTAGTGGATGGATTGCGCTTTGATACAGCATGTGAAACATTTGGATTTATTGAACACTTAGTTGAAACAAATCAAGCTGCACGGTATAAAGTGAAGTCCGAATTACCAAGTCTATCACGTCCATTATATGAAGTGTTGTTAACGGGAACACCAGCTTTTGAAAATGGGATAACAACTAATCAAACGGTTCGGTTATCTAAAGAAAAAAGCCTTTTCCATTTAGTGAAGGAACATGGACTTAAAAGTGCGGCAGCTGCTTATTATTGGGTGAGTGAATTGTATAATTCAGCTCCTTTCGACTTTGCTCAAGATCGTTTGCAGATGGACGAGTCTAAACCTATTCAATATGGATTATTTTATTGGGAAGATGATTACCCTGATTCACATTTAATGGCTGATGCTGAAAACTTGCGAAGAAGATTCTCCCCAGACTTCTTATACATTCATCCAATGGGGGTGGATTATAAGGGAGAACTTTATGGGGCTGGGTCGAAGGAATATCGTGAGCAGTCTTTAAAGATGGCTAGTTTACTTGCTCAACTAGTGCCTATTTGGATGCAAGAGGGCTATCATATACTCATTACCTCTGATCATGGAATGAGTGAAACTGGCAACCATGGTGGAACGACAAGTGGTGAACGTGATGTTCCATTATACATCATTAGCCCGGTTGTTTTACCTGGAATTTACGAGGAAGAGATTCCACAGCTCGCGTTTGCACCGTTTGTGTGTGAATTGTTAGGAATTCAAGCATCAGAGAAAATGCTTTCGAAATCGTTGCCTGGGTTTAAAAAGAAGGAAATGCTTACGTAATCCCCCTATTTTCATAAATAAATGAATCGATCTATCTTTTAGATAGGTCGATTCTAAATTTTTTACGGAATAAAAGGAGCGAAACCGCTTTGAAAAAATCAAAAAAACAGCGAATGATGTTGTTCATCACAATCATTCCCTTTTTGTTGCTTGTCATTGGTTTTGAACTAGGTCCATTATTAGCGATGGTAAAGAATAGCTTTTTGGCAGATGACGGGGTAACGCTGTCATTTACTCAGTTTATCACGGTGTTTCAAAGTGCCTATTACATGAAGGCTATTCAAAATAGTATTGTCATATCACTTATTTCAGCAACTGTTTCCATTGTGATAGCGGCAATTGGGACGTATTCAATAACGCGATTTTCGAATAAAATTCAAGACCGCATGATAATGATTGCAAATATGACGTCGAATTTTGAAGGGATTCCATTAGCATTCTCCTATATTGTTTTACTTGGAAGTAACGGACTTTTTACAATGCTTTTTGCGCAGTTAGGAATGGATGTATTTGCTAATTTTAATTTGTATTCTTGGACAGGACTTATTCTCGTATACGTATATTTCCAGATCCCATTAGCTATTATGCTTATTTATCCTGCTTATAATGGAATTCAAAAGCAGTGGAAAGAGGCTGCGTCGTTATTGGGAGCAACGAATGCTAAATTCTGGATATATATCGGAATTCCGTACCTTTTACCGAGTATAATAGGAACTTTTAGTATTTTGTTTGCGAATGCAATGGGAGCGTATGCAACGGCTTATGCACTTGTGGGAAGTAATTATAATTTGCTATCTTTACAAATTGCTTCTTTAATCGCAAGCGATGTGCAGATAAAACCGCAGCTTGGAAGTGCATTAGGAGTACTTTTAGCGACTACGATGTTAGGGGCTATGTGGTTGAATGAACGAATGATGAAACGAGTAAGGAGGGACTTATAGCATGAAAGGGAAAAACTATTATCATAAAGTGGTCATCGCACTTCTTGCCACGTACTTAATTGTTCCACTCCTTGCGACCTTTATGTTTTCGATTGCGGGTAAATGGGATAATTCAATTTTACCTGAATATTTAACGTTAAAATGGTATGCGGAATTATTCACGGATACACGATTTTATACTGCACTACAGCGTTCTTTATTTATTATTCTTGTGACGGTGGGATTGAGTATCTCCATAATGCTCCCGACGGTCTTCATCATTACGGTTTATTTTCCTAAATGGGAAAAACTTTTACAAGCTTTAGCGATGCTACCATACGGAATCCCAGCTATTGTAGCAGCTGTAGGATTATTAAAGCTTTATTCGGGTAGTATGATCCAGATAGCAGGAACACCTTGGATTTTAATCGGAGCTTATTTTGTTCTTACATTACCATTCATGTATCAAGGAATCCGTAATAGCTTGCGAACCGTGAATGCAGTTGAATTACTTACAGCAGCTGAGCTTCTTGGAGCAACGAAAATCCAGGCATTTATAAGAGTTGTTATGCCAAACATCTTGCCTGGTATATTAGTTTCGACATTGTTATCCATTGCGTTATTATTCAGTGAATTTGCACTTGCGAACTTACTTGTCGGTGGACGATATGAAACGATTCAAATCTATCTATATCAAAAGTTAAATCAAAGTGGACATTTAACGAGTGCGGTAGTTATTGCCTATTACTCCATTATTCTTTTCTTAACATGGGCAATTTTAACGATGCGCAACGGAACAAAAAAACGACGTTGGGTTCTCGGAATGAGTGCGTTAGCGAATGTCAAACGGAAAACACGTCTCGTAAAAGGGTGAAAGTAGATGAGCTTTTTAACGATAAAAGAAGTGGCAAAAAATTATGGACAAGTAAAGGTATTGCAACATGTGTCATTATCTCTTGAAAAGGGAGAATTTGTAACGTTACTCGGTCAAAGTGGATGTGGAAAGAGTACACTCCTTCGATCAATCGCCGGTCTCGTTGAGTTAGACGAAGGAACTATACTTTTAGATGGGAAAGATATTACGAATGTCGATCCTCGTAAGCGGGAAATTGGAATGGTGTTTCAATCGTATGCTCTTTTTCCGAACATGACTGTATTCGATAACATTGCATTTGGATTGAAAATGAAGAAGAAAGATAAGGTGAAGCACCGCGTATACAGAATGATTGAGATGATGGGATTAGAGGGGAAAGAAGATTCGTATCCCCACCAGCTATCAGGAGGACAGCAGCAACGTGTCGCTTTAGCTAGAAGTCTTGTACTTGAGCCGAAAGTTTTGCTTCTTGATGAGCCGTTGAGTGCGCTTGATGCAAAAATTCGAAAATCTTTGCAACAAGAGTTAAAACGAATTCAACGTGAACTTCAAATTACTACCGTGTTTGTTACTCATGATCAAGAAGAAGCCATGACGATGTCTGACACGATTCATATCATGAATGAAGGAAAAATTGTGCAGTCTGGGAAACCAAGAGATATTTATACATCCCCAGCAAACACATTTGTGGCAAACTTCATTGGGCATTATAACGTCATGTCCATGATTGCATTTAAAGAAATAGTCGAGCAGTGTGATTTACAAGGAAAAGAGATTGCTCTACGTCCTGAAGTGTTAGAAATCTATTCAGAAAGTGATATTATTGAAGCGTCTTCAGCCTGGACGATGGGCGGGAAAATAAAAGAGGTATCCATGACAGGAAATGTTTTAAGATATGAGATTGAGAAAAATGGAACAGTTTTCCGAGTGGACCAACTCCATCGGGATGTTGTGTATCATCGTGGAGAAAATGTAAAAGTAATCATCCCGAAAGAGGAATGTATTGTGTTTTAAAGGAGGCTTCCCTATGAATTCAATATTGCCTGAAGAGCGGAAAAATGCGATTTTGCAAACGCTCGAACGAACTGGAAAAGTAAAAGTAATTGATTTTGCAGAGCAATACCAAGTCTCCCCCGAAACCATTCGTCGGGATTTAATGCTCCTAGAGGAGAAGGGACTATTAAAGAGAGTTTACGGTGGAGCAGTAAAAAAATCGTACCAGAACGGAGAACCACCTTTTTTACAACGTCAAACCGTAAATCAAGATGCGAAAGTTAAAATCGGGATAGCTGCAGCAGACTTAATAGCGGATGGAGATACGGTGGTTATAGATGTTGGAACTACGATGCTTGAGTTTGCTAAAGTGTTAAAAGGTAAGCAGGATATCACTATTATAACGAATTCGCTCCCCGTTTCATCTGTACTGACAGAGGCACGTCTATCCAATGTGTTTTCTGGAGAAGTGATTTTGCTCGGTGGTCAAATTAATCCGAAGCAACAATCGATTGGTGGTCGAATGACTGAAAAGCTTTTACAACAGTTTCATATTGATAAAGCATTTATTTCCGCTGGTGGTGTCTCAATCGATGGAGGAATCAGTGATTATGATATGACGGAATCCTCGGTATCACAAGCGATGATTGAGGTATCGAAACAGATAATCGTGTTAGCGGATTCTACCAAAATTGGTGTGGATGCATTTTGTAAAATCTGTCCTCTGGAAGCTGTAGATGTAATTGTGTGTGATCAAAGTTTTCCGAAAGGATGGGAAAATGATTTAAATATTAAAGGGCTAAATTGGGTTACGGCAGAATGAAGTATAGAAAGGAATTCACCATGAAAGTAGATTATCATGTACATTTAGAAGAAGGACCTTATTCAATCAATTGGTGGCAACGTACTCTCAAAGCTATTGATCATTTTCAAGGAAGCGAAAGGGAGAAGCATACGAGAAACTGGCTAGAAGATGTAACTAAAACGATGCAAAAACGTCTCGAAGCAGGACCTTTTTCGTCAAACTGGCTCGACCTGTATTTGAAAAAAGCTAAAGAACTAGGAATTAAAGAGGTTGGGATTGTAGATCATTTATATCGATTTATTGAAATGAAACCCTATTACGAGAAATATATGGATCTCGAAAGCGAAACCTTAGGGCCAATACAACAAAAATGGCTCAATCATGTTTCGACAGAGCGATTAGATAATTTCATTACTTTCATCGAATCGGAAAAGGAGAAATGGGAAGCGGAAGGTGTTAAATTAAAATTAGGTATAGAGGCTGATTTTTTTCCTGGTTGTGAAAAGGAACTTAAAGAATTACTGTCCCCTTACGAATGGGATCATGTCATCGGATCGATTCATTTCTATAATGGCTGGGGGTTCGATAACCCAGAAACAAAAGAATACTTCGAACAATTTGACTTGTTAAGTTTATATGAAAATCATTTCCGAGTGGTAGAGCAAGCGATATCGTCTAAACTATTCGATATTGTCGCTCATTTAGATAATTTAAAAGTGTTTAGTTATCGACCTGATGAAACCCTATTGCTCAACTATTACCACCAAATTGCCAAAAGTTTAAAAAAGCATCAAGTAGCAACGGAAGTAAACACAGGACTTGCATATCGCTATCCTATAAAAGAGATGTGTCCAAGCCCATCCTTTCTACACATTTTGGCTGAATATGGTGTTGACATTACAACTTCATCTGATTCTCATTTTCCAGATGATTTAGGAACGATGTTAGAAGAAGCACGAGATAGATTAAAAAAGGCTGGATTTCAACGAATAGTTACATTTGATAAACGATTGAAACGTCATGTCCCATTAACATAACCTGCTCATACTAATGGCAGGTTTTTTTATTAACAGTATTGGTTGAACCTTTAAAATCTACTAAAATATTACTGGTAAAAGTTTAGTAGAAGGATGAAGGGGAAAATGAGAAGAACTAGAAAAAAGCGCAAACAAAAAGATAAGTTATTCTTATCAATTATGATTCCAGTGACAGTCATTGTGCTATTTATTACTATAGGGCAAAAGTTAACTGAACATGGGAATGAAGAATTGGCAATGGGACAACAAATTGTAACTCCGAAAGATGAAACTATACAGCCAGAGCCTCCAAAGTCTATGGTTGAGGAAGCAAAGGTAGAAATACCAGAGCCTACGAAAAAGGAAAAGCCAAGCCCTTCACCTCACAAGGTAGCGTATTTAACTTTTGATGATGGGCCAACAGAAGCAACTAAAGAATTGCTTGATTTGCTTCTGCAATATGAAGTGAAGGCAACATTTTTTATGCTTGATGGGAACATGAAACAGCATCCGGATCTTGTGAAACGAATGAAAGAAGAAGGTCATGCTCTTGGAATTCATGGTGTCTCTCATGATCGCAAAAAGTTTTATCGTTCGAAAGATTCGGTTTTATCGGAATTGGATCAAGCAAAACGAACTATTCAAGACATTACAGGCGAAATACCGAAGCTTATTCGAACTCCATACGGTAGCTATCCAGGGATGAAGCCATCATATAAAGAGGCGGTAGCGCAAGCCGGATATATACTTTGGGATTGGAATGTCGATAGCAATGACTGGAAGTATCGAAATCATCGCATGATTGATACGACCATTTCTCAAATTCAATCACTTGAAAAGAAAAATGAAGCACCTATCATTTTAATGCATGATCGTCCCAAAACTGTTAAATATGTGGAAGAATTACTTGCCTATTTAACGGAACAGGGATATAACCTTGAACCGCTAAATGAAACAATTGAACCGATTGTGTTCTAATTAAAAAGAAAAGCAAAGAGAATCATTGCTAAGATCCAAAGCTATTTTTAAAATAAAATATCCTATAAGCATTTTTTTGGTCTTAATCTTAACTACGAGGAACTAATGCTTTACAACTACAAATTAAGGTTTTCCATCATTGTGATATATTGGTGGGGGACCTTATTTTTATTAGGAAGAAGAAAGACTTAATCAAATAGAGGTTTAATGCAAATGGAGACAAGGAGGGATATAGATGTTCTACAAATTATCAAAGGAACAACAGAAAGCAATGCTTGAGGATATTCAAACCTTTTTTGAATTAGAGCGAGATGAGGAGATTTCGGAGTTTCAGGCAGAGAGGTTACTTGATTTTATTAAGGAATCGTTAGCTCCTCACTTTTACAATGCAGGTGTTCGCGATGCACAGCAATTAGTGGAGCGTCAATTTTTGTCATTAGAGGATGAAATGTATACATTAATTCGATCAACCAAATAGCGAAAAGGGTCTCGTTAAGCTATCAGGAGAATTGAACAGTATGTTGGGACTAATTCTTCGGAGTGTGTGATGAATCGTCAATTTTCATTAAAAAGTGAAGAATTATAGATGGTTAGTAATCATTCATTCGTTGACGGAATAAAGACACTTCGCACTTTTTATAGAAAAGCAACAATCTTAAAGACAATGGTTTGTGAAAATAAACAAAAATGTCCGTTTATTATAAAATTTCTGAAAATAATCTTGTCAATCTCTGGCTGAGTCGTTAAAATGATTTTAATTATTTTAGTTCTCATCCAGGGGGTACCAATTATGGTTACATTTGTTGCGTCTATTCTTCTATTAATTTTAGGCTATGTTGTGTATGCGAAAGTAGTAGAGAAAATTTTCGTCATTAACGATTCAAATGTAACACCAGCATATGCTAAGGCAGACGGGCTTGATTATACGCCGATGAGCTGGTGGAAGGGCACATTAATTCAACTGTTGAATATTGCAGGGCTCGGTCCAATTTTTGGTGCTATTATGGGAGCATTGTATGGTCCAATTGCTTTCGTGTGGATTGTAATCGGTTGTATTTTTGCTGGTGCTGTCCATGATTATTTTTCAGGGATGTTGTCATTGCGCCACGGTGGTGAGCAGTATCCGTCACTTGTTGGACGCTATTTAGGAACGACTGTTAAAGTCGTTATTAACGTCCTTTCGCTTGTGTTAATGATTTTAGTGGCCGCTGCGTTTACAGCAGGTCCTGCACAGCTAATTGCTCAAGTGACTCCGTTAAGTTATATGGCTGCTATTCTAGTTGTATTTGCTTATTTTGTATTAGCAGCTGTGCTACCAATTAACAAGCTAATTGGTCGAATTTATCCGATCTTCGGTGCGATTTTGCTTTTCATGGCAGTTTCGATTGGAATTGGTTTATTTTTTACGGACAAACCAATCCCAAATTTAACATTTGAAAATTTACATCCGAATAACTTGCCAATTTGGCCATTATTAATGGTTACAGTATCGTGTGGAGCGATTTCAGGTTTCCATTCTACACAAAGTCCAATTATTGCTCGTACGATGAAAAAAGAAAGTGATGGTCGCAAAGTATTTTATGGTGCCATGATATTAGAAGGGATTATTGCACTAATCTGGGCTGCTGCGGGGATGACATTCTTCGGTGGCACAAATGGCTTAGGAAGTGCATTAGCAGCTGGTGGCCCAGCAGGTGTTGTCAATGAAATTAGTACGACACTTTTAGGAGCGCTCGGTGGCATCATGGCCATTTTAGGGGTCATTGTTCTTCCGATTACGACAGGGGATACAGCGTTGCGTTCTTCTCGTATGATGGTTGTTGATTTAGTTAAACAGTTCGGTGCGAAGGTCGATTCGCCGAAAAAATCTGTTATGCTTACGATACCTGTAATGCTCATCGCTTTTGCCCTTACTCAAATGGATTATACGTTCTTATGGCGTTATGTTGGGTGGACGAATCAAGTAGTTGCCACGGTTATGTTATGGACAGGTGCGGTGTATCTTTTACAAAATGGGAAATTCCATTGGATCTGTAGCGTGCCCGCGATGTTTATGACAAGCGTAGTCAGCACTTATCTATTCTATGCACCGGAAGGATTCCACTTAAGCTTCCAAGTTTCTGTTACGATTGGTCTGATTATTACTGCTTGTGTAATTGGCTGGTATTTATGGCAAGTGAGAAAAATGAAAAATGATTCAATTCAATCGCTTGAAAATGCGGTATAAAAACTGCCCTCGTGGCAGTTTTTATTTTTGGAAAATTTTCAACTATAAGACATTTAGTTTTTTATTGCACTAACGCTTAAAATCGTGTAAGCTTAGTTTTGTTTTGATGCGAAAAAACGAATAGCAACTTCTTATCCAGAGAGACGGAGGGACTGGCCCGAAGAAGTCTCGGCAGCGGACTCGTAATGTTGAGTGCTGTGCCAAATCCAGCAAGCTTTAGCTTGAAAGATAAGAAGGGTTTCTTATATACATACGTATAAGACCTCTTCTTACAGCGAGATAAGAAGAGGTCTTTTTTGGCCTCTTCAATAAAATTGAATTGAGGTGGAAAACATGGAATTAAAGAAAGGGAATCCTTTTGCGCTATTTCCTTTTGTTGTCTTTTTAGTTTTGTTTATTGGTTCAGGTATTGTTACTGGGGACTTCTATCAGTTCCCTGTCATTGTAGCTATCATTATTGCATCTGCTGTTGCGCTTATGATGAATTCAAAAGAAAAGCTTTCTACGAAAATAGAAGTTTTTACGAAAGGTGCCGGAAATGCCAATGTTATGTTAATGGTTGTCATCTTTTTATTGGCAGGGGCGTTTTCGCAAGTGGCTCGCGGAATGGGAGCGGTTGAGTCAACGGTTAATTTAGCTCTTTCTGTCGTGCCGCAAAACTTATTAATTGTTGGTGTATTTATCATCGCTTGCTTTATTTCTATTTCGATGGGGACGTCGATGGGAACGATTGTGGCGCTAGCGCCAATCGGTGTAGGAATTAGTGAGCAAACAGATATTTCCGTAGCTCTGTCAATGGCTGCAATCATTGGTGGTGCGATGTTTGGTGATAACTTATCTTTTATTTCGGATACAACAATCGCTGCTGTTCGTACGCAAAACACAAAAATGAAAGACAAGTTTAAAGTGAACTTCTTTATCGTCCTCCCAGCAGCCATTATTACGGCTGTATTGTTTGGAGTGATGACAGCTGGTGCTGAAGCAACTGTAACGAATGAATCATTTAATATTGTCAAGATTTTACCATACATTGGTGTTATTGTTGCTGCTTTAGCTGGAGTGAATGTGCTCATCGTTTTAAGTGGTGGGATTGTATTTGCTGGGGCTATTGGACTTATCGATGGAAGCTATGAGAATGGAATGGCACTCATTCAGGCGCTTGGAAATGGTGTCATTGGTATGGAAGACTTAGCGATGTTAGCGATCTTAATTTCTGGAATGGTCGAAGTGGTAAAACATAACGGAGGGATAGATTACCTTCTCCATCTTGTAACACGCAATGTGAAGTCGCCGAAAGGAGCACAGCTTAGTATGGCAGGGCTCGTTAGTTTAACGAATCTTTCGACGGCAAACAATACAATTTCGATTTTAATTGCAGGACCGCTTGCAAAAAATATCGCGGACCAATACAAGGTAGATCCTCGTAAATCTGCTAGTATTTTAGATATTTTTTCGTGTACGTTCCAAGGTTTAATTCCTTATGGTGCGCAAATGCTTGCTGCTGCAGGTGTTGCTTCTATATCACCGTTAAGCATCCTGCAATATTCATACTATCCAATTTTAATTGGTGTTTGCGGATTGCTCGCCATTCTTTTTGGGTTTCCGCGTTTAAATAAGCAAGAAGAAGTTCATGTAGAAGCAAAAGAAGTAATGTAAGAAGACAGGTCTCCGTTTGGAGGCCTTTTTTTATAGTTACAGAAAGTTTAAGTTCAATAAAGTGTTAAAGTATTCTCTTTACAGTTTTTTTGGTGTCTAGCTCCAAGCGCCATCAGCTCAGGTCGCTTCGGCCCTGCTGTGGCGATGGAAGCCTCCTCGCAGGTCCTCCAGCGCCCTTCGTCTAAGGACTTGCGCTTTGCGCTTTTCTTGATGCTTGTGTATCAGTCAAAGTTAAAATGGTAACGAAACTACATAGTAATCCTTTGGTTGTAAGGTGGATCTAGTAAAGAGTGGAATGATAGTGATTTAGAAAGTTTCGTACAATTAACCACGAAAAGTTTCGTTAATATTTTATTATATTTGCATGAAAAACATTATTTTTATATATTTTTAGATTAGTATTGACTAAATAAGAGTGGGTTGGTACTATAAAATTACGAAAATTATAAATTACCTAAATTAATTTTACGAAATTTTTCGGAAGAGAGGAGAATTAAGAATGCTTCGTTTTCCTGAAGGGTTCATTTGGGGCGCTGCTACGTCTTCCTATCAAATAGAAGGTACAGCGACCGGTGAAGATAAAATTTATTCAATTTGGGATCATTTTAGTCGCATTCCGGGGAAGGTTGCCAATGGAGATAACGGTGACATCGCAATCGATCATTACAATAAATTCGGTGATGATGTCGCATTAATGAAAGCGCTTAATCTGCAATCGTATCGCTTTTCGACAAGCTGGGCTCGGCTATACTCGGACGTGCCGGGAAAATTTAATGAAAAAGGGTTGGATTTCTACAAACGTCTCGTGGACCGTTTATTAGAAAACGGGATTGATCCGATGTTAACGATTTATCATTGGGACTTGCCACAAGCTTTACAAGAAAAAGGTGGTTGGGAGAACCGAGATATCGTCAACTACTTTAACGAGTTTTCCATTTATCTATACGAGAATTTAGGAGACGTTGTGAAGAAGTGGATCACACATAACGAACCGTGGGTAGTAACATACTTAGGTTACGGAAATGGAGAGCATGCTCCTGGAATTCAAAACTTCACTTCCTTTTTAAAGGCGTCTCATCACGTATTACTATCTCATGGCGAAGCAGTGAAATCATTCCGTGAGTTTGGACCGAAGGATGGAGAAATCGGTATTACGTTGAACTTGACACAAGCGTATGCAGAAAATCCAGAAGATCCTAAATCGGTCGATGCAGCTTCTAAGTTTGATGGATTTATGAATCGTTGGTTCTTAGATCCACTGTTTAAAGGGCAGTATCCGAAAGATATGTTAACGGCATACGAAGACTATTTACCGGATGTATATCAAGCTGGAGATCTTGAAACTATTAATCAGCCTATTGATTTCTTTGGATTTAATTACTATACCATTTCCATGTTAAAAGATTGGAAAAAAGGTGAAACAGCACCGATCGACTTTGAACATGTAAGTACAGGAAAACCTGTAACAGATATGGGTTGGGAAATCGATGCAAATGGTTTATACGACCTCATGCTACGTTTGAAAAAGGACTACGGAGATATTCCTTTATACATTACGGAAAATGGTGCTGCATTTAAGGATGGATTAAATAGTGAAGGCACAGTAGAAGATGACAACCGTGTTGATTATATTCGCGATCACTTAGCAGCAAGCCACAAAGCTATTCAACAAGGAGTAAATTTAAAAGGCTACTATGTTTGGTCTTTATTTGATAACTTCGAGTGGGCATTTGGATATGACAAGCGATTTGGAATTGTATATGTAGATTACGAGACGTTAGAACGAATTCCGAAAAAGAGTGCTCACTGGTATAAGGAAACGATCCAAAACAATGGTTTCAAAATGAGTGAAGAATTGTTAAGGAGGTGAGGATAGAGGGGGCTAAGAAAGAAAAAAGTTTTCTTTGAAATAGCGGTAGAATCTTGGCGGATTGGTCACGCTATTACAAAGAAAACTAATGTTATTATATCGAATCGGTTATGAGAACGTAAAGAATGAAAAGGGGGAACTATGTATGAAGCGTCGATTCGCAATGGTGTTATCACTATTACTCGTTTTTACGATGGCGGCATGTAGCAATCAAGCGAATGATGATAGTAGTTCAGATGGAAAAGTCAAACTTGATATGTGGGTGTTTGGAAGCACAGGTTATGAAAAACTAGTAGAAGAATATAAAAAAGAAAATCCGAATGTTGAAATTAAAATTCAGTCAACACAATTTGATGATCATCATAATGCATTATTTACTTCATTATCAGCAGGAAGCGGTGCTCCAGACATTGCGATGATTGAGGTTAACAACATTGAGCGCTTTAGAGAAGCTCAAGATCGTTTCTACAATCTATATGATTATGGTGCTGAGGAAGTTAAAGGTGATTATTTAGACTGGAAATGGCGTATCGGTGAAAATACAGACGGATCTTTCTTATTTGGTTTACCGACAGATATCGGTCCAACAGCAATGTTTTATCGTGTCGATGTATTTGAAGAAGCAGGTCTAGCAACGGACCCTGAAAGTGTGAAAGAGTTAATCCCTGACTGGAATGCTTATGCGGAAGTAGCAAAATTAATTAAAGAGAAAACAGGCAAGCCAATCGCGGATAACTATGAGTTAATTTACAATGCGCTTCGAGATCAAGCGCCGATGCAATACTTTAATGAAGAAGATGAGCTTATTATTGAAAATGAGCCTTACATTAAAGAAGCTTATGATTACACGGTTGACTTAATTCAAAAAGGATATGTAGGTAATAACGGTCTATGGACTCCTGAATGGGGAGGAGCTATGGAAGATGGAAGCTATGCAACAATGCTTGCTCCAGCTTGGATGCAAGGGGTTGTGAAAGGAAATGCTCCTAATTCTTCAGGTAAATGGATGATTACAAGCATGCCAAATGGCGCAGGGAACTGGGGCGGTTCTTACTTAACGATTCCGAAAGAGTCAAAACATCCGGAAGAAGCGTACAAGTTTATTGAATGGCTTTTAGCACCAGAACAACAATTAAAATCTTTTGAAGATATGGGATTATTCCCATCTACCCCTTCTATTTATGACGAGCCGAGCTTTAAAGAGTATAGTGATGAGTACTTTGGCGGTATGAACACAGCGGAAGTATTCGCTGAATCCGCTCAACAAGTTAAGACTGTTTACATGGGGAAAAACTATCAAACTGTTCAAACAGAAATTGTTAACGCCTTAACAAATGTATCGAAGAAAAAGGCAGACCCAGAAAAAGAGTGGGATGAAGCGATTAAACGAATCAAGCGTCAACTTGAACGTCAATAAGGATAAAGACAAAGGGAATATTGCCTAGCGGAATATTCCCTTCTTTAAATAAGGATTTCTTTGGAGGGGAAAAAGATGTTATCCCATAGTGAGAATAAAGAGTTAAGCGTCCATAAGCAAAAGCGAAAAAAGCTAAGTGAAGATCAAAAAACATCACTAGCTGGTTACTTATTCATCTCTCCGTTTTTTCTTTTATTTGCGGTCTTTGGCGCATTTCCAATGGTCTTTAGTTTTTATTTAGCATTCCAAAAGTGGAATGGTTTCGGGGAAATGACCTTTGTCGGGTTGCAAAACTTTGTATTTATTTTTCAAGATCCGATCTTTTGGAAATCGATTTATAACACCATTGTTATTGGATTAATGGGGACGGCACCTCAGCTGGTTGTTGCACTTATTTTGGCGGTTGTCTTAAATTCAGCATTAGTAAAATTAAAAAGTGTGTTTCGAGTAGCTTATTTCGTACCAAATGTTACGTCGATTGTTGCGGTTGCAATCGTATTTACCGTCATTTTTAGTGAACAAGAAGGGGGATTAGTCAATGCGACTTTAGGTCTTTTCGGCTTTTCTCCTGTAAACTGGCAAACATCCGAATGGGGTGTGAAAATTGCCATTGCGACGATGATCTTCTGGAGATGGGTTGGGTATAATTCCATCATTTTCTTAGCAGGACTTCAAAGTATCCCGAAAGACTTATATGAAGCAGCTGAAATTGACGGAGCGAAGAAATGGCAACAATTCGTGTATATTACAGTCCCGATGTTAAAACCGATTATTATCTTCGTAGTTTTTACAGCAACGATTGGTTCTCTACAAATCTTTGCAGAGCCGTTAATTTTCGCTGGTAGCAGTTTTCGAGAAGAAGGTATAACGATTGTTCTTTATTTATGGAGAGAAGCGTTTTCCAATAATGCATTTGGAACTGCTTCTGCTACAGCTGTAGCCCTATTTCTTCTCATCATGGTCTTTTCAGTCATTAATGTATGGATGTCTAATCGGGTAGATAAGTCTAAAAAAAAGCAGAAGAAAATGAGGGGATAGGAAATGACGACATTAAGCAAGAAAAAAAGCTCGTTAAATAAAATTCTCGTATACGTTGGGCTAATTGTAGGTGCTTTATTATCGGTTTTCCCGCTGTACTGGATGTTTGTTATGGCGACCAATCCGAACCATGTCATAAACCAAACACCACCAGCGATTGTACCAGGTGATAAGTTGGTTGAAAACTTTCAAAATGTGTTAGCAAATATTGATTTCTTCGGAGCGATGACGAATTCTTTTATCGTTGCATCCGTTACAACAATTGGAGTATTGTTTATTTGTTCTCTTGCTGGTTTTGCATTTGCGAAGCTTCAGTTTAAAGGGCGCGATAAGCTGTTTATCATCATCCTAGTTACTATGATGATTCCGCCGCAATTAGGATTAATTCCACAATATTTTATTATTACGAAGCTTGGTTGGTTAAATGATTTAAAAGCTATCATTATTCCGGGTCTTATTAATCCGTTTGGGATCTTCTGGATGCGTCAATATATAAAAGAAGCAATTCCTGATGAGCTCATTGAAGCAGCAAAAATGGATGGATGTGGACTATTCCGTATATACTGGAATATTGTTGTTCCTTCTATTTTACCAGCGTTTGCAACACTAGGAATTTTAACGTTTATGTTTATTTGGAACGACTTCTTATGGCCGTTGACGGTGTTAAAAGATGAAGCGTACTATACGATTCAAATTGCTATTCGTACACTTCAAGATGCATATGTGAAAGATTATGGTATGATTTTATCTGGAACGTTCTGGTCGACTTTACCTTTAATCGTAGTCTTCTTAATCTTTAACAAGCTCTTTATTTCAAGCTTAACTCAAGGAGCTGTTAAGCAATAATTTGCCTGACAGGTTGAATCTTTCGAATAATTTTGGACGTAATATATAATAGAAGTAGTACATTCATGTGAGAAGGGATTAGATGAAAGTTACCATTAAAGATATTGCCAAGTTAGCTGGTGTTTCACCAGGGACAGTATCGAAAATTATTAACAACTATCAAGACGTGGGAGAGGAAACGAAGCGTAAAGTATTGAAAATCATGGAGGAAACGGGATATACAGCCGTTCGTGCTCAAAAAGAGGCTTCCTACCGTTCCAATGTCATCGGTGTTATTTACGCCGGAAAAATTAATGCAGATTTTAACCACCCGTTCTTTATTGAAGTGATGAATGCTTTCCGAAAATCCATTGGAATACTCGGTTACGATCTTCTTTTCTTTTCGAGTGAACAGGAGAAAGGAAAAGAAGACTACTATCAACGGGCGATGCATCATAAAGTAGATGGGGTATTTATTATTAGTGGAGAAGAAGTGCAGCCGTCGATTTATGAGTTAGATAAAAGTAGCATCCCTTGTATTGGTGTAGATATTCAGCTAGAAGGAAATCAATCAGCTTATATCATGACTGATAACTACAAGATTTCCTCTAAAGTCGTCGAGCATTTTTATTTAAATGGTTATCGAGAAATTGGATTTATCGGAGGGTTACCTGGTTCAAAAATTGGCCAAATGCGTGAAGAAGGTTTTCGGAATACGATGGCAGAGTTCGGACTTTCTGTTACCGAAGAGTGGATTACAAATGGTGATTTCTTTACGGACAGCGGGTATTTAGCAATGAAACAAATGCTTCGTTCACCAAAAGGTAGACCACAAGCTGTGTTTGCGACATCGGATTTAATGGCCTTTGGAGCGATGAAAGCCATTAAGGAGCATGGTTTGAAAATTCCAGAAGATATTGCGCTTGTCGGGTGTGATGATGTTGAGGCATGTAATTATACTGATCCACCCCTAAGTTCGGTTCATCAAGATAAAAAGAAAATTGGACGATTGGCCGCTTACATGCTTCATGACATGATTAATAACCAAATTCAACCGAGTGCTGTCATGGTCGAACCTGAGTTAATTGTTCGGGAATCTTGTGGTAGCCACGAAAGTAAAATGAACTAAACGATTGTTGATTTTAGTTATAATACGAAAGGCGGAAGATTTCTTAAGGGTAGTTACGGCTACTACCGTCTAGCGAACTGGCTATAAGTCGATATCTGCTCGTATTCCTCGCAGTATCTTCTTTATCTCAGTCGTTCGTACGTCACTAGGCAGTCGCCGTCTTTCACTTTAAGTAAGTCATCATTTCATGACCAAAAAGCAACGGTTTTAAACGAAAACAGTCGAACAAAAAAAGCATCGGTTAGATGCTTTTTTTATTTGTTACAGAAAGTTTAAGTTCAATAAAGTGTTATTGTGTTCTCTTTTCAGTTTTTTGGTGTCTAGCGCCAAGCGCCGTCAGCTCGGGTCGCTTCGGCCCTGCTGTGGCGACGGAAGCCTCCTCGCAGGCGCTTGGCGCTTTTTTCTGTGAAAATAAAAATTACCTATGAGCTGAATGATCGATCATGATAGGTAGATGGTAGAAAGGAAACCCCGGGGAGAATAAGTTTTCATATCCGGGGTGCGAGTGTAAAATCATGTGTGTTTCTGAACAATCATTCTTTTAGCTTGCAAGTTATTAGCAGAAAGGCTTTTATTTTACTAACGTTTGCTGTAATCTATTCACCTCAGCCATTATTTTTTCTTCATCAATGGTTACACATTCCCGATCTTTTACGATTTGTTTTCCGTCAATGTATACATCGGTCACGTCTTGCCCATTCGCCGCATAAAGCAAGTGGGAATAGGCTTCGCTAACAGGCTGGAGATGAGGTTTTGATGAAGCATCGATGGTTATAAAGTCCGCGCGTTTACCAATCTCAAGCGAACCGACTCCATTCATTCCAATTGCTTCTGCACCGATACGAGTGGCCATCGCTAATGTAGTTTTTGCATCCATTTTTGTCGCATCTTTGTACGTACCTTTTTGAAGAAGGGCGGCAGTTCTAGCTTCTTCAAATAAATCGAAGTTATTGTTGGACGCTACACTATCGGTAGCAATTCCGACTTTAATGCCGGTCTCTAGCAATTTAGGTATATCAGCGATTCCTGATCCAAGTTTTAAGTTACTGATTGGATTATGAGCTACACGTACATCATACTCTTTTAAAATCTGTCTTTCCTCGTCGTTTAAAACAACTCCATGAGCGATGAGCGTTGGCTGATGGAATATTTGGGAGCGGAGCACATGTTCCACTGGACGAACACCGTACTGGGAGAGGATTGTTTCAACTTCCCCTTCTGTTTCAGACAGGTGGATATGAATAAATAAATCATGTTCTTTTGCGATTCGTGCACTTTCTTCAAGTGCATGAGGTGTACATGTATATGGGCTATGCGGAGCAACCATTGTCGTTAAACGCCCATCAGCAAAAGATTTATATGTTTTAGCGAATCGTTCAGCTTCCCGTAAATTTTGTTGTTGCTCTTCTTTCGTTCCGAAACTAAAAATGGTATGAGAAAACGCGCCGCGAATGCCTGTTTTGGTTAGAGCATCCATAATTGCATCCGGATCAATGTTGTTTGGATTATACATATCGTTAAATGTTGTTGTACCGGACTTTATCATCTCTAGCACACCTAGTATAGAGCTTGCAACACCGATTTCTGGTGTGAATTTATTTTCAAGAGGCCATATTTTCGTTTCCAGCCAAGGTTTGAGTAACATATCATCACCGATTCCACGCAATATCGTCATGACAATATGCGAGTGTGTATTGACTAGCCCTGGCATCACCCATTTTCCCTGTAAATTTACTTTTTCAGTAGATTGATGAAACAGTTCCTTTTTAAAAGGCCCCATATAGGTGATTTCACCATTCTCTTCTAGTAACAGTCCATTTGAGATTACTTCGTTCTGCTCGTTCATTGTAAAAAATGTACCATTATGAAATGCTTTCATCTATTCATCTCCTCCTAAAATTGCACCCCATCTAACGACAAATAAATTTCTGTTAGAGTATCAAATTATTGCACGAAAGTAAACAACAAGGAAATGATGAGCGTGTTGTTGAATACTGGAATAAAGAACATTATATAGTAGGTGATGGAGATGAAAGATGTGACAATTCGGTCTATAGAAGAATCGGATTATGAAGTTTTGTATCAATTGAAGTATGGCGATGAACAGCCAGAGTGGAAAAAATGGGATGCCCCGTACTTTCCATTAAAGCCAAAAACTTTTAAGGAATTTTGTCACGAAATGGACGAGAAGAGAAAAGAGAAAGTTCCGATGGAAAAAGGAATCGAAGTAGATGGTGAACTGATTGGTACAGTGTCTTACTACTGGGAGCACAAGCCATCCAATTGGCTTGAAGTTGGGATTGTTATTTATAACCCACAGTATTGGAATGGTGGATATGGAACGAAAGCTCTTTTACAATGGTTCGATGAATTATTTACTGATATGCCTCTTGTACGGGTAGGACTGACTACATGGTCAGGGAATGTGCGGATGATGAAATGCGCTGAAAAATTAGGTATGAAGCTGGAAGGGCGACTACGCAAATGCAGAAAGTATAACGGAAAATATTATGATTCTATTCGCATGGGTATTTTACGAGAAGAATGGGAACCCACCAACTCGATTAGTTGGTAGGTTAGTAGGCTGTATCTTTACGTTTAACCCACTTGGCTGTTATCCATTTTATAATATTAAAGGCAACATACCCGAAAAATGTTCCGAGTGTGTTTAAAATGAGATCATCAATATCCAATGAACGAAATGGAATGAACCATTGAGTGATTTCAACCATCAAGGAAGTGATCAGGCCTAACAAAACGATCTTCTTCCACGAAAGTGTTGGACGAAGAAACGCGAGAGATAACCCTAGTGGGACAAATAAAAGAATGTTGCCACCAATGTTGCGGAGGGGAACCATGAAATAAAAATGTTGTAGCGATCCGAAAATACTATTAAATGGAATGAGATTATAAGATTTCATCTCATATTCGAGATCGATAAAGGTGTATTGTTCCATAAAAAAAGGAAATGGAGCAATCGTATACGAATATATAAAGGTGAGTGAAAACAAAAAGAGACTGTACTTCATCTCAAGGTGAAAATCCACTCGCTTTCGACTAATTGAAAGAATTAGGCGAATGATAATCCAACAGATGAAGACAGGGATGAGAATAGTAAGAAAATCTGGTACTAGCATAACAGGCTCCTTTCGAGGTAGATAAATACAGTATTGTATTTTAATAGAAATTCTTTTTGTTTGTCCAACCATTTATAAGGAGGAATTAGATGAAAAGTAGAGCTTTTAAAGAAACGTGGGATTTAGATGTGTTTTTTGAAGGAGGAAGTGCTTCCGAAGCATTTGAAAACTACCTAAAACAAATTCAAGCCGAATTAGATACGTTGCAAACCCATGTTCAATCGGTTTCATCCATTCAATCGTTGCAAGAAGTGATTGATGTTTATAAAGATGTGAGCATGAAAATGGTGGAGGCTAGTGCTTTCGTTAGCTGCTTAAAAGCTCAAAATACCGCTGATGAAAGAGCGGAGATGCTCGAAATTGAACTGACAGCTTTATTCGCGAAGCTTGACAATGCGTTAACGGTGCTTGATCAACAGATGGTAAATATTCCGGATACCGAATGGGAAGAAGGAATCGATACGCCACCTTTAAATGAAATTAAGTTTGTATTAAATGAAAGAAGAGAAAAAGCAAAAGAGTTATTATCTGTTGATGAGGAGATGTTAATTCAATCATTAGCAGTGGATGGCTACCATAGCTGGGGACAAATGTATGATACGATTGTGTCGCGCATAACGATTCCCGTTGAAGAGGGAGAAGAAGTAAAAGAGTTATCCGTCGGACAAGCGTATAATAAATTTTCTGACTTGGATCGAAATGTACGGAAAAAAGTATTTGAAGAATGGGAAAAAGCTTGGGCCAATGAAGCCGATTTATTCGCCCGCACGCTAAATCATTTAGGTGGTTTCCGACTATCAGTCTATGAAAAACGAGGCTGGGACGATGTATTAAAGGAACCTCTTGAATTAAACCGAATGAAAAAAGAAACACTTGAGGCGATGTGGTCCGCCATTGAGGAAAATAAAGAACCATTTGTCCGCTATTTAAACCGAAAAGCAGAGCTTTTAGGGTTAGATGGACTGCACTGGTATGACTTAGATGCACCGATTGGCAAAGTCGAAAGCAAAGTGTCTTATCAAGAAGGGGCGGAGTTTATATTAAAACAGTTCAGTCAGTTTGGCGAACAGTTGACGAACTTTACAGAGCGTGCTTTTTCAGAACGATGGATTGAAGCAGAAGACCGTCCACAAAAAGCGCCAGGTGGTTTTTGTACGTCTTTTCCAGTAAGTCAGCAGTCTCGTATATTCATGACGTTCTCAGGCACGCCGAATAACGTTTCAACCTTAGCCCATGAGCTAGGGCACGCTTTTCATTCTTATGCTATGAAAGAAGTTCATCCACTTAACTGTGACTATGCAATGAACGTTGCGGAAACGGCATCGACCTTTGCCGAGTTAATTGTATCGACGGCAGCAGTAAAACAAGCGAGTTCAAAAGAAGAAAAGCTTGCATTATTAGATGATAAGCTCCAGCTAAGTGTGGCGATGTTTATGAACATCCATGCACGTTTCATATTTGAGACTTCCTTTTATGAAGAGCGGAAAAAAGGTTGGGTGTCAAAAGATCGTCTCAATACGTTAATGGAGAATGCGCTTGAAAGAGCTTATTGCGGTGCCTTGAAAGAATATCACCCTCATTTCTGGGCTTCAAAGCTTCACTTCTATATAACGGATTATCCGTTTTATAACTTCCCGTATACATTCGGGTACTTATTCTCGCTAGGTGTGTATAAACGTGCCGTAGAAGAAGGAGAAGGCTTTGAGGAAAAATATATGGCGTTATTAAAAGATACAGGTTCAATGACTGTTGAAGATCTAGCGATGAAGCATTTGCAAGTGGATTTAACGAAAAAAGAATTTTGGCAAAATGGTCTCAAAATGGCCATTGAAGAAGTCGAAGAATTTTTAACCCTCTCCGAAGACTTAGTATAAAAATGTTAGCCAAGAAGAACTCACTTCTTGGCTTTTCATTTGAAAGGAGGAAAGTCTTTGAATGAATGACTTCCTTACACCTCTTCTCATGCTCATGATGGTGATAGGTCTTATATGGATATTTCGGAAGCGAGAAGAGGATGAACGTCATTTAGGATGGAAACTAGTTGGCTATTATTTGTTAGGAACCTTCTCTTTTCAACAAGAGACGTATGCGATTCCAATTGGATATATGATTTTTTGGTTTTTAAAACCTAAGTGTAATAAGAAAGTAAAAACATATGCCGCAACATTTGGTTTCATAATGTTTTTACTGTTTATCGGGATACAATATGTTCAGCACCTATCGTTCGAACATTCAGTAACGCTTGAAACGAAGGAGAATACATTTGAAGATTGGTCGTTTACATCGTTATATGATGCGTTTGAGAACAAGATGCCAATAGAGGAGAACATAAAGGTAAACTATTACGGCATTGAATGGGCGGAGAATGGTCATTTTAACCGGATGACTTTTGAATTTTTGGATATCCATGAAAATGTCCGTTATGTGATGGAGTATGAAGGAGAAAATGAGGTAACAATGTGGAGCGAACGCATCGGTGTAGGGACTGTTCATTCTTCTACAAAGCTTTCGACAAAAGCGTTCATGTCTTTCCTAGATTCCATTGATTTTAATGATTTTCATACAGAGGAAGAGTACTATGTTTTATATGGTGATGGAACTATTTCAACTCAGTTAACGAATGATATAGACTTATATCGAATCGAAAGAGGGGGGATGACGGAGGTTGAAAGGGAGGTCATTCCTGAACAGGTTCATTTAATGACATTATGTCCGAAACCAAATGAAGATGCCGAACACTGCAGGCAAAGGAAGCACTATATTTTCGAAACAATCGAACGCTAGAATTGAAAAAGGCGGGTGAGGTTACCTCTCCCGCTGGTTTTTATGTTTCGTATGAACAGATAAATAGACGAGGGCCAATAATCCAAAAATGCCGAATCCAAATGCAATAAGTTCAGGGATGGTCGTTGGAACCTGTAAAGCAGAGAAGAGAACTAAAATGGAAACTAAAACTAACAGAACATTAACGATTTGATTCATCGTACCACCTCTTGATTGCATCTGTATAAAATATCCCAAAATAAGTATTTCACTCAAATCGATTCAATATGTGTAAAAGTGTATCATAAATGCAGGTAAAAAAAACAGAAAGTTTTGTCGAATTTCAAAAATAAGCGAAAAAGCATAACCTATTGGTGAAAGAAGTAGGACAAATGAAATTCGGGATATATGGAAAGAAGGAAAATAATCGTAGTAAAAATGAAAAGGTCTGTACCTTAAAAAGTACAGACCTTTTGCCTAACGTGGCGAGGGTATTACTAAAACGGATGAGGTAATGGCCCAAGTAGTTGAGATTACCGCCCAAGTGGACGAGGTAATGACCCAAGTAGTCGAGGTTACCGCCCAAGTGGACGAGGTAATGGCCCAAGTAGTTGAGGTTACCGCCCAAGTGGATGAGGTAATGGCCCAAGTAGTTGAGGTTACCGCCCAAGTGGACGAGGTAATGACCCAAGTAGTCGAGGTTACCGCCCAAGTAGTTAGAGCTATCACCCAACCCTGTTGAAAAACACGCCTACTAGTTATTCTTTCTCCCAGTATCGAATGTAATCAAAGGTCGAAGTAGGGACAACTTCGACGACATTTCCTTCATTGTCCACATATACTTCATATTCTCGATAGGTTTCAACCCAATAGTCTCCAACCCGTTCACGTTTTTCAAAGCGCTTCTCTAATGTAAAGGAGAGAATTTCCTCTTCTTCTGTATTAACAGGTGTTGAATCGGAGTCGATATCTCCGATGACCACCCGGTCATCCTGCATGACCATTTCGTAATCGATATGAGCTACGACAGCAAAAATAATGACAATGGGAGCAAGAAAAGATATACGACTGACTATTTTCCTCAACGTTTACACCACCCTTTGGAAAAATCTTATGCAAGTCCATTCGAAAATCTGCCTATATTTATAGGATAATTTGAATAAAAAACGAATGTGTATAAGAGGGAGGGATATCAATGGAAATTGTGGAGGTAAAGGAAGAACGGTTTGAAGAAGCTTTGGCATTATCAGAATATGCATTCCAATATAAAGTGCCTGAAAATGAGCGGCAGGATCGAATCAATATGTATCGTTCGCATACTGTTTTCGGGATATTTAATGATGGGAAGCTCTCAGCAAAGTTACATATCATTCCATTTGAAACTTATTTAGGGGCAAAAAAGGTGAAGCTTGGGGGAATTGCAAGTGTTGCAACGTATCCGGAATTTAGACGAAAAGGGTATGTGAAAGCACTGATTCACCATGCCTTAAAGTATATGAAAGACAATCAGTTTTCTCTTTCGATGCTTCATCCATTTGAAGTGTCTTTTTATCGGAAGTTTGGGTGGGAATTGTTTTCGAACTTGCTAAAAAGCGAGTTAGAGAAAAAGGATTTAGTCCCGATGGAATCGGTAAAGGGGACGATCAGACGTTTCACAAAAGACAGTCATCCCTCCATTATTGAACAGTTGTATGAAACGTATGCGGAACAATTTTCAGGTATGCTTGTACGAAATAAAGAATGGTGGCTCCAACAGGTGTATAGCAATCATGCGGCTGTATATTATGATGCACAAGATCAAGCGTGTGGGTACATGATGTATGATGTGGAAAAGTCGAAAATGCATGTTGAAGAATTTGTTGCGCTCTCAGAAGAGGGAAGAAGAGGATTGTGGAATTTTATTTGTCAACATGACTCAATGGTAAATGAAGTACACATGACGACTTTCGATCAAGAAGAATTATTCTTTTCATTGGAGGAGCCGCGTATAAAGCAAGAGAGGAAGCCATACTTCATGGCTCGGGTTGTTGATGTCGGAGCAATACTTCATGAATACCCGTTTGATTGGTCTAATCAAGAAAGGTCCATTATCCTACATTTAGTGGATGAACAAGCCCCTTGGAATAACGACTCATTTCAACTAGATGGTGAAAAAATAAAACGGGTCGATCGTATGAAAGAAGGAATTCATCTTTCTGTTCAATCGTTAGCAACTATTTTATTGGGATACAAGCGTCCTCAAACGATGCAGCGGATGGGGCGAGTGAAAGGGGATATAACCCAGATTAAAGAACTTGAAAAGCTTGTGCCAAACCGTCCATCGTTTTTTTATGACTTCTTTTAAAAGAAAATGGATCGAAACCTTAATGAAAAGGTTTCGATTTTTTATTTGACAATGAGAATCAATATCATTTATGATGAAATTAAATGAGAATGCTTTTCAATTATGAGGTGCTTACAATGAAGAAAATCCTTCTAATCTATACAAGTATGAGTGGGAATACAGAATCTATCGCTCAAGAGATTGTGAACGGGATCAAGCGGACAGGGGAAGAAGTAGAAGTTCTCGAGCTATTTGAAGTGGAATCCCTCTCTCTTCTTTCAGAATACGACGGTATTTTGCTAGGTGCTTATACATGGGGAGATGGGGAGTTACCGGATGAGTTTATTGGTTTTTATGAAGAATTGAATGACCTAGATTTAAGAGGAAAGGTATGCGCGACGTTCGGTTCAGGAGATACAATGTATCCGCAATTTTGTGCCGCAGTTGATTTATTGGAGATGAAATTACGTGACCGAGGAGCAACGATTGTTCAACAAGGGTTGAAAATAGAGTTTTCTCCAGAGGGAGAAGAGATAGAGGTGTGTCGGATGTTTGGGGAACAATTCGCACAAAAGATGCAGCTTGTTTCTATATAGGAGGTGTTTCGTTTGAATCCAAATGATGTACAAGTACAAATTCAAACGATGACTGATCAGCATCTAGAAACGTTCATTCGTTGTCCACAGCGTTTTTATTATCAATTTTTACTTAAAGAAAGAGGGCGAGCGCACATCACTTGGGAAGAATCGTTGCAACAATTGATTAATAAAGTTGTTCACCAATTTTTCTTATTTCCCCGCCATAAACGAAATAACCATCAGCTTATTATGCTCATTCACGAACATGCGAAACACCTTTCGTATCATGCCTTTGAATCGAAGGTACACTATGTTACAGCGCTTGCAAAAATAACAGATCATCTTCTTGCCTTTTTAAAGCAAGATACTATGAATACAGAACCGATTATTTTATATGAAAAATGGAGTACCTACATAGAAGAAGTTAAAGCAAGAGTGTCCATTTTATTTGAAGTAGTAGAAGGGAAAGATGAGGCATTTGTGATAAAAAAATTTGTTACGTCCTTTGATGAATCGCTCACCAAGTTATTTGATCATTTAATGACTGTATTTTCATTGGAAGCTTTTCAAAAGTTACCTGAACGAATTGAAGTATATTCCCTTTTGAATGGGAGAAAACATGTTTACAGACCGTGTGAAGCGGATGTGGCAACTGGATATGATTACCTTCAATTGCTAAAGGAAAGTGTCGAGTACCCTGCTGGTTATATGAAAGCCGACGATCAATGTGAGCAATGTCCATTTCAGAAAAAGTGTGAAAAAGTTCAAGTTGAACGGCCATTTTATCATTAGAGGAGGGGGTTACGTATGTTTACAGACTTTATTGTTTTATCATCGTTTACGCACCAAATCGATTGTTTTTGTCCATGTTGTTATGAAGATGAGGTTATTATGTTTAAAACAGGAGATCAGCTTATTTTAAAGGATGAACACCGCCATATCCCTGAATTAGGAACGTACATCTTAGTTGAAGTAAATAATGAGAAGGAGTATTTTATTTCCCTGGCTGATCTTGAATCTTACTATTTACAAGAACGCATTTGCTCCTTTATGGATATTTCATTAAAAGAGAATTATTTAAAGTATAAAATTGATGAAGCATTAAAAGTGCGGAATGAGGATAATTTCCGGACGTATGTTCAGCAGTACAAACAAATTCAACAGTTGCAGCAACGATTGCAAGAGAAGAAGGTGTCTAGAATTCATTTCTAGCACCTTTTTTGTATCAAAAAAAAATCACCCGATTATTTTCGGGTGATGAAGAATGGGGGAATACTTGGAATCTAGCTCCATTATCGCCTGATTTTTCAGATGGTATACATAGATTGCGAAAAAAAGTTGGGAATTTCATTGACAAGATTTGTTATGAGTACCTAATATGTTAACTATAAAAGTAAATTAGTTTACTTAATTTGAAAGGTGTGAAATGGGGGATGGACAATCTCTTCAATGTTCGAATGCGTGCAGCTAAAGGAGGCGCACATGAAGAAGGGGGGAGGCATATTTCAGGAGGTGAATTAATCACTACTCATGAAGAACTTAGAAAGCAAATCCATAGGCTCGTAGACAAAGCTTTCGCTCACTCAAGAGGAATGCCTGACTTTTTCCAGGTGAAGGTAGAAGTAATCGAGAGCCCATTAAGCTTCGTTCCACCGCTATCGCCCATTCACTATGTCGTACCATCTGTTTTAAAGGGACGTTTATTAGCAAAAAAACGTTTAGCAACCTGTGGAATTAACGATCTCGTTATTGAAAAAGCGTTTCAACTATTAGAAGAACATTCCCATGTTCGCGGTGCTCTAATAATTGATGCCAAAACAGGAGAGCGATTGGATAAAAATTTTGATCGAGGAGTACGAGTATCAGCCTTTTCTTGGAAAGAACAAAGTTATGAAGAATGGTTAAGCCGACATCGGTTAACAAAACAGGAGCGGATGAAGGATGCCGTCGCTCTCGCTTCGAAAGTTTGTGCACATCCATGGACCGTTGCAGAAGTCTGTTGGTCGGATGATCCGGACTATGTAACTGGCTATGTAGCAAGCTCTACATTTGGGTATGAGCGAATTTCTCATATGAAAAAACGAGGGGATGAACGAGGGGGACGACTCCTATTCGTTGAAAATTATGATGAAACATATCTTCGCTATTTAGAAGAAAAACCGGTGTGGATTGGATGGGAGGAATTAGGATGAATTTAGTGGAAAAGAGTCAAAAATACCTTTGGTTACCGTTTACGCAAATGAAGGATTATGATGAAAATCCGCTTATTATTGAGAGTGGAAAAGGGGTAAAAGTAACGGATATTTACGGAAAGGAATATTATGATGCCTTTTCTTCGGTGTGGTTAAACGTTCACGGGCATCAAAAGCAGGAGCTAAACGATGCGATTATTGCTCAACTTGAACGAATTGCCCATTCGACATTGCTTGGGATGACGAATGTGCCGGCAACGGAGCTGGCTGAAAAACTTGTACATATTGCACCTAATTCGCTTACAAGAGTTTTTTATTCGGATAGTGGTGCAGAAGCAATGGAAATTGCTTTGAAAATGGCTTTTCAATATTGGCAAAACCTTGGCGAAACAAAAAAACGAAAGTTTATTTCTATAAAAAACGGCTATCACGGTGACACGATAGGTGCAGTGAGTGTAGGGGCAATCGAGCTATTTCATCAAGTTTATGGTCCGCTTATGTTTGAAAGCTATAAAATCCCTGTACCATATGTGTACCGTCATGATTCGGGGGATGCTGCTCTTTGTCGAGATGAATGCTTAAACGAGCTTGAACTTCTATTACAAGAAAAACACGAAGAAATCGCGGCCTTGTCAATTGAATCGATGATGCAAGGGGCGGGTGGAATGATTTTAATGCCAGAAGGCTATTTATCTGGTGTTCGTGAGCTTTGTACAAAATATAATGTGCTTATGATTGTCGATGAAGTAGCGACTGGTTTTGGACGAACAGGGAAAATGTTTGCTTGTGAGCATGAAGGTGTCGAACCAGACTTAATGGCTGCTGGAAAAGGGATAACAGGAGGATACTTGCCAATTGCGGTTACATTTGCAACAGAGAAAATTTATGAAGCTTTTTACGCTGATTTCACCGAAATGAAAACATTCTTCCACGGTCACTCTTATACGGGCAATCAGCTTGGCTGCGCTGTTGCTCTTGAAAACTTACGATTATTTGAGCGCGATCATATTGTGGAAAAAGTCGAGCAACACTCTATCTATGTACAATCTTTACTAGAAGAAATTAAAGAACTTCCACATGTAGGTGATATTCGTCAGCTTGGATTTATGTGTGGAATCGAACTTGTCCGAGACAAAAAGACAAAAGAATCGTTTCCATTTGATAGACGCGTCGGCTATAAGACGACGTTAAAAATGAGAGAGCTTGGATTACTTACAAGGCCGATGGGAGATGTGCTCGTGTTTATGCCTCCACTTGTCAGCACTAAAGAAGAATTAAAAAAAATGCTCGATATTTATAAAAGAGCGATTATAGATGTTACAACAAAGGAGGCCCAAGCCATTGCATACCCGTGATTGGTTGATGGACGCTACGGAGCAATTGAAAGCTGAAGGGAAATATCGCCAATTACAAACGATGGAATCGTCTCCCTCTCCAATCGTGACTATTAATGGTCGGCATTATCTGATGGCTGCTTCAAATAATTACTTGAGTCTAGCAGCGGATGAGCGAATAAAGCAAGCAGCGATTGATGCAATCAAAACATATGGGGTCGGCAGTACAGGCTCCAGACTGACGACCGGCAATACCCATCATCATATTGAGCTAGAAGAATCAATCGCCCGTTTTAAAGGTGAGGAGGCATGCTTACTTTTCTCGAGCGGCTATTTAGCAAATGTTGGCGTTATATCTAGTTTAGTAGGAAAAGAAGATTGTATTTTAAGTGATGAATTGAATCATGCCAGCATCATCGATGGGTGTCGGTTAAGTAAGGGAAAAACAATGATTTATCAACATGTGAATATGAAGGATCTAGAAAGCAAGTTGAAAGAATCTCAATCTTATAAACGGCGGTTTATTGTAACGGATGGCGTTTTTAGTATGGATGGGAACATTGCGCCATTACCTAATATTGTGGAACTAGCGAAAAAGTACGATGCATTTGTAATTGTCGATGACGCACATGCTACTGGGGTTCTTGGAGAGAGTGGACGAGGGACGTGTGAATATTATGGAGTGAATGTGGATGCGACGATTGGCACGTTAAGTAAAGCGATAGGAGCCGAAGGTGGATTTGTTGTGGGGAGTCATCAGCTCATTGATTACTTACGGAATAAGGCGCGCACCTTTATTTTTCAAACAGGTCTGCCACCGGCAGTTGCCTTTGCAGCCAATCGGGCCGTCAAAATGATGGAACAAGACCCTGAAAGAAGGCGGCGACTTTATCAATTGCAAAAAAGTTTGCGAAAGAAGTTGCGGAATTTAGACTTTCACGTGTTGGGGGAGGATACCCCAATTATTCCTGTTTTAATTGGTGGAGCGAAAGAAGCTGTTCATTTTGCGGAACAGTTAAAAGAGTTTGGGGTATTTGCACCAGCTATTCGTCCTCCTACTGTACCTGAAGGAATGAGTCGAATTCGATTAACGGTAATGGCTAGTTTTACAGAGGAACATATTGAGATGATTGTTAAAGCATTTGAAAAAGCGCGGACAGTAACGACCCCTAAGTAATCCTTTGAAAGGGACATTCAATAGGGAATATAAACAATATAACAAGCCGCCAAGAAGCTCGAATGGCGGCTTGTTTATTGTTACAGAAAGTTTAAGTTTATTCTCTTTACAGTTTTTTTGGTGTCTAGCTCCAAGCGCCATCAAAGTCGCTTCGGCCCTGCTGTGGCGACGGAAGCCTCCTCGCAGGTCCTAAAGCGCCCTTCGCCTAAGGACTTGTGCTTTTTCTGTGAAAATAAAAATTACCTATGAGCTGAATGATCGATCATGATAGGTAGATGGTAGAAAGAAAAAACCCCGGGGAGAATAAATTTTCATGTCCGGGGTGTGAGTGTAAAATCATGTATGTTTCTTATTCCAGTGAAAGGCTAAGTCTTAATCAAGCTCTAAATGTTTCTTCAACATCGTTTGGTACTCTGCCAATTCTTCTTCGTTTACTACATAATAGGATAGTCGATCAATGGTCTGGTTCGTTCCCTTTTCAAACTGGTGTTGATGAATGTTTGAGGCAGCCGAACGGTAATGCTTTTGAACATCCATCATTTCTTCAAAGCTAAGACTCGTTTTGATATTATCCCCAAGCGCATCAAAGATTCCGTCAAACTTCCAAAGGGAAGATAGGCTGGCACCTTGATCGATAACGGCAGATATGACTTGTTTTTGTCGTAATTGACGTCCGAAATCACCCCGTGGGTCTCCTTTTCGAATCCTTGAATAAACGAGTGCTTCTTCCCCATTAAGGTTCAGTTCTCCTTCTGGGAAATGATACCCTTGATAGTTTAAATCCATATCGTTGACAACAGTGACTCCACCGACCGCCTCGACTATATCAACAAATCCTTCCATATTAACCTGGATATAATGATCAATCGGAATGTCTAACAGATTTTCAACAGAAGCCATGGACATTTCAATACCACCGCGTGCATATGCGTGGTTAATTTTTTCGATCGTTCCATTTCCGACGATTTCCGCTCGCGTATCCCGTGGAATACTTAACATATGAACGGATTCCTCGTTAGGGTTAATCGTCATGACAATCATTGTATCCGAACGACCTTTATCATTCTCACGTTCGTCGACTCCTAATAAAAGAATCGAAAAGGGGTCTTTTTTACTTAAAGAAATCGAACTATCACGCAAGTCCGATTGTCGATCAATCCCCTCATGCATATTTTTGAGTGCACTTGAAAAAGATTGGTAAACGGTAAACGCATATCCGGCACCTACAAGGAATAGAATGGCAACAACCGTTAAGAGAATGCGAAGTTTTCTACGCTTCTTTTTTCTCTCGCGACTTCTTCTCATGGTCTTACATCTCCTTTCACCTACATTGACGTTCTAGCAATCTATCAAGTTTCAACACTATTCTACAATCTCCGAAGTATCTGTTGTATAAGTGTTAACAAAATTGACATGATTTTCTTGTTTTACGTGTAGGAAATGATATAGTCATGTAGTAATATAAGAATGTGAAAAATTTCACAAAGTTATTCCGGTGATTGAAAGGATGAGAAAAAAATGGCGAATGAGCATGTAAATCGAGTAGTGGTAATTGGTACAGGTTTTGTAGGGTCTAGTTATGCGTTTGCTCTTATGAATCAAGGGATTTCCGATGAACTGGTACTCATTGACTTACATGAGAGTAAAGCAATAGGCGATGTCATGGATTTAAATCACGGAAAAGTGTTCGCACCACAGCCGACAAATATTTGGTACGGTGATTATTCGGATTGTAAAGAGGCCGATTTAGTGGTCATTTGTGCTGGAGCGAATCAAAAACCTGGAGAGACGAGAATTGATCTTGTAGATAAAAATATTCAAATCTTTAAAACCATCGTACATTCTGTTATGGAAAGTGGGTTTGACGGAATTTTTCTTGTGGCGACAAACCCAGTTGATATTCTAACGTATGCGACTTGGAAGTTTAGTGGCTTGCCGAAAGAGCGTGTAATAGGTTCCGGTACCATTTTAGACACTGCACGGTTTCGTTACTTATTAGGCGACTATTTTGACGTTGCACCGAACAATGTCCATGCGTATATCATCGGAGAGCATGGGGATACAGAGCTTCCTGTATGGAGTCACGCCGAAATTGGAAGCATTCCAGTCGATCAATTTTTGAAGCGAAATGCATCATATAAGCAAGAAGATTTGGAGAAGATCTTCATGAATGTAAGAGATGCAGCGTATCAAATCATTGAGAAAAAAGGTGCAACGTACTACGGCATTGCCATGGGGCTTGTTCGAATTACGAAAGCCATCCTCCATAACGAAAACGCAATTTTAACCGTATCTGCTTATTTGGATGACGAATATGGAGAAAAAGATATTTACATTGGGGTACCTGCCATTATTAATCGTAGTGGGATTCGTGAGGTGCTTGAGATAGCCTTAAATGAAGCGGAACAGCAACAATTTAAGCATAGTGTAAAAGTATTAAAGGAGATTGTTGCGCCTCGTCTAGCCGATGTCCATCAACCAAAATAATGCATGCTCATTCGAAATGGAGATTATCGCGTGTGCTCATCATCAATATAATAGTAAAAACTGGTTGAATAGTCTTCTGTTTAACCAGTTTTTGCTTTATGCTTAAAGTATTGACGAACTTGATTCGAAAGGAGACGACCGTGGAAAAACTGCAACCCATCAAGGAGACTGAACGACTTGAACTGATTGATATCATTCGTGGGATAGCCATATTCGGGATTTTACTTGTCAATATGGCACACTTTTCGTACCCAGATATGTATATCATGTACTTAAGTGATAACAATTTTATTAAAGAAAGCTGGCATGTACTCGATCATATAACCCGATGGTTGTTAGATGTGTTCGTGCAAGGGAAATTTATTACGATGTTTTCTTTTTTATTTGGCTTTGGGATGGTCATGATGATGGAACGAGCACAACGTAAAGAATTAGCATTTGTACCGCTTTTTACGAAAAGATTAATAGCGCTTTTGGTATTTGGTATCATACATGCTTTTTTTATTTGGGATGGCGATATATTAATGGACTATGCGGTACTCGGCTTCATTTTATTATTGTTTCGTCATTGCAAGCCAAAAACTTTAATCATTTGGGCCCTTTCGCTTTTTGCGCTTTATTCACTCATCCTTTCAGCAATCGGTGTATTGTCTATGACGTTTTCGAATGAAGAGGTGTTTGGAGAGGAATTTATCCTTTCGATGGAAAGAGAAGCACTTCAAGCTTATGATATGTATCAAAATGGAACGGTGATGGAGGTCTTTGCCCAGCGTATACACGATCGCCTCTACTATATGGATGCTTCTGGTATGTGGCCATTTAACCCATTGATGTATTTGTTATTTATGATACCGTATTTTAGTATGTTTTTACTTGGGGCAGCCTTTCATAAGCTACGAATCTTCCAAAATCGAAGCAAACATCGCTCGCTTATGAAACGAGTATTAGTCATTAGCCTTATAATTGGACTCCCAATTAACTTGTTATCAGCTTATGAACCATCGTTTGTAACGGTTGGTGGACCGTTTCTTATGCTTGTCTATGTTATGTCAATCGCATTACTAGTTGACCATCAAGCATGGAAGCTTATGTTAAAGCCATTCGCATCAGTGGGAAGAACGGCGTTTTCAAATTATATTTTCCAATCGATTATTTGTACCACTCTTTTTTATAGCTATGGCTTCGGTTTATATGGAAAAGTAAATCCATTTCTCGGTATCTGGATTTCCATTCTCATTTTTATTTTACAAGTTGTCCTCTCAAAACTTTGGTTACGCAACTATCGAATGGGTCCATTAGAATGGGTATGGCGAACGGTTACTTACGGAGAAGTACAGCCGTTAAAACGTGTAGAAAAAATGAACTGACACTTTTCTCGTGTCAGTTTTTTGTTTTCATAGGTGCATTGTACACGATGTTCTGCTAAGCACCATCGTCTTTAGGAGAATCCGGATTTTCTTTTGCAGCTCTTCATCTCCTTGCAGTCCTTCAGTGAACTTCTCTGATAGCGGCTCTTTTGAGACTACACATAGTAACTCGTTCGTTTCACGTTGTTCTTTTATACATGATTCGATATGATTATTTTATATTGAATTGTTGAGGTGGGTTCATGAAGACGATTGCCGATATCGCCAAAATTGCAGGCGTTGCGAAAAGTACTGTTTCTCGCTATTTAAATGGGGGATCTGTCAGTGAAGCGACGAAGCAAAAGATTGAACAAGCGATCAATGAAACGGGGTACACGCCGAATCCGTTTGCCCAAAGCTTAAAGGCGAAAAAAACAAGCTTCATTGGAACGATTGTCCCTCGCTTAGATTCATATGCGGCGTCGCATACGCTGATGGGAATCGATGAGTATTTAAAAGAACATCACTATCAAATGATTATCTCGAATACGAGTCAAAAGATAGAGCGAGAAATTGAACAAATTTATCATTTTGCGAGCCAAAAGGTTGCTGGCATCATTATGTTAGCAACGGAAATAACGGATGCTCACTTACAAGCCTTTGAAAAGGTGAACATTCCCATTCTGCTTGTCGGGCAAGAACATAAAGAGGTTCATTGTATTCTTCACGATGATTATCAAGCGGCATATGCCATTGGAGAGTATGTACTCCAAAAAGGCCATCGTAAAATCGCTTATTTAGGTGTGACAGAGAAAGATATTGCCGTTGGTAAAAGACGAAAGCAAGGGTTTAAGGCAGCCATAGAAAAGGAAGAATGTGAAGTTCGATTTTTTGAGACGAGCTTCAATAAATTTGAAGCGCAAAATAAAGCTGCAGAGCTTCTCGCTGAGTTTAATCCGACTATTATCGTATGTGCTACGGATAATATCGCCCTCGGAGCGTTGCGTGCCGCTCAACTAAAAGGATTAAAAGTTCCAAAAGATATCTCTATCACGGGGTTTGGGGGGTATGATGTGACGGAGATCATTCATCCAGGGCTTACCACGGCTAAATTTTTCTATCAGGAAGCAGGGAGGATGGCAGCTCAAAACATATTAAACCTCGTGAAAGAAAAAGAAGTGCCTCTCGTTACCGTTTCAAGTTTTGAAATAATTGAACGAGAAAGCGTTGACAGCATTCGGACATTTCATTTATAATGACGGTGAAACCGGTTCCACTTACATTAGTGGTTGGAACCGGTTCCTCAATCGAATAAAATGGAACCGGTTCCGTTCGGTCTCATATATATGAAGGAGGAAGCTATGAAATACGATCAAATTGCGAAGGATATTTTAGAGGCGATTGGCGGAAAAGAAAACATTTCTGCTGCGGCCCATTGTGCTACTCGCTTACGTCTAGTGTTACATGATGAAGGAAAAGTAAATCAAGAAGCGCTTGATAATATGGAAATTGTCAAAGGCACGTTTTCCACAGGGGGACAATTTCAAATTATTTTAGGTTCAGGAACAGTAAATACTGTTTTCAATGAAATGAGTAAGTTGACAGGGATCGAAGGAATGTCAACGAAAGACGTAAAAGATGCTGGAGCGAAAAACTTAAATCCATTACAACGTTTAGTGAAACTTCTTTCGGACATTTTCGTTCCAATTGTACCAGCCATTGTAGCTGGCGGTTTATTAATGGGAATTAACAACTTATTAGTGGCTCAAGATTTATTCATCGAAGGGCAATCTCTTGTCGAAGCTTACCCAGAAATGGCTGATTTAGCAGCGCTCATTAATACGTTCGCGAATGCCGCATTCGTCTTCCTACCAATATTAATCGGATTCTCAGCTACACAACGCTTTGGGGGTAACCCGTACTTAGGGGCAACACTTGGAATGTTAATGGTTCACCCGGACTTATTAAATGGCTGGGGATACGGTGGTGCATTAGCGAATGGAGAAATTCCTGTATGGAGTATCTTTGGCTTTGAAATCGAAAAGGTCGGATATCAAGGGACAGTATTGCCGGTATTAGTTGCGGCATACATTTTATCGAAAACAGAGCAAACGTTACGTAAATTTATCCCATCAGCTTTAGATAATTTATTGACACCGTTATTAACCATCTTTATTACAGGTATTTTAACGTTTACAGCAGTAGGACCAATTACACGCTCAGCGGGTAACTTATTAACAGATGGATTAGTTTGGGTGTATGATACGACAGGGTTTATTGGTGGAGCTATTTTCGGTCTCGTTTATGCTCCGATTGTTATTACAGGTATGCACCACAGCTTCATTGCGGTTGAAACTCAATTGTTAGCAGACATTGTAAAAACAGGTGGGTCATTTATTTTCCCTGTTGCGGCGATGTCTAACGTGGCACAAGGTGCAGCCACTCTTGCCGTATTTATGTTAACGCGTGATGGAAAGATGAAAGGCTTAGCTTCAGCATCAGGTATTTCTGCTTTACTAGGAATTACAGAGCCTGCTATGTTTGGGGTTAACTTAAAGCTTCGCTATCCATTTATCGGTGCAATTATAGGTGCCGCGGTATCTTCAGCATTTATTACACTATTTAAAGTAAAAGCGATTGCGCTAGGAGCTGCTGGATTACCTGGTATCATTTCCATTAAAGCTGGTTCAGTCACAATGTACATTATCGGTATGCTTATTTCTTTCGTTGTTGCCTTTGTCACAACGGTTATTTTAGCTAAACGTGCAGCGAAAAAAGAAAATGTAGCTCAAAAAGCAGCTTAATAGATGAATGACGTTAAAAGGGGGAATCAGGTAGATTCTCCCCTATTTTTTAAGGAGATTGATAGATTATGGAATGGACGAGAGAACAGCGATACACACGAATTGAAGAAGTATCAGAAGAGATGTATGTGGCATTAGAAGAAAAAGTGAAAAAGAGCAAGTGGCGTCAAACATTTCACATTCAGCCACCAACAGGACTGTTAAATGACCCAAACGGATTTTCATACTACAACGGGGAATATCACTTGTTCTATCAATGGTTTCCTCTAGGCCCTGTTCATGGAATTAAATATTGGTATCACACAAAATCAAAGGACCTCGTTCATTGGGAGAATGTCGGAATCGCCATTCGTCCCAATGATGCGATTGATTCTCACGGTGCATACTCGGGTAGTGGAATTGAACACGAAGGAAAGCTCCACCTGTTTTATACAGGTAACACGCGAGATGAACAATGGATTCGCCACCCTTATCAATGTTTAGCCGTTATGGATGACCAGCTGCATATTGTGAAAAGAAAACAAGCAGTTATTGAGGATGTGCCGACTGGTTACACAGAACATTTTCGTGATCCGAAAGTATGGAAGCACAAGGATACATTTTATATGCTCATTGGCGCACAACGTGAAAATGAGACTGGCTGTGTCGTTTTATATTCTTCGAAGGATTTGCTTAACTGGTCTTTTGAAGGCGAAATTAAAACGACATTAGACGAGTTTGGCTACATGTGGGAATGTCCTGATTACTTTGAATTAGATGGAAAAGGAGTTCTCATTTTCTCTCCTCAAGGATTAGAGTCAATAGAAGATGCCTATCAAAATATATATCAATCAGGCTATCTAACTGGTGATGAACTTAATTTAGAAACGAAGACATTTTCACATGATGAATTTCATGAACTAGATCGCGGCTTTGATTTTTATGCACCACAAACGATGGTGGATGTAAAAGGGCGCCGAATTCTCGTTGGTTGGATGGGGCTTCCAGAAATTGAATACCCAACGGATGTAGATGGATGGGCTCACTGTTTAACATTACCGCGCGAATTGTCGATTCAAAATGGGAAGCTGATTCAACGACCGATACGTGAACTGGAGAAGCTACGTAAAAGTGAACATCAGGCAGAATTCATTTTGAAGAATGAAAAACGTACTCACGAATCGTTTAACGGAACTCGTTATGAATTAATTTGTGATTTCACGAATAAAGCAGCTGATCAATTCGGAATTGAAATTCGTGCTAGCAGCGAAGAGAAAACGACGATTTCGTTTGACGTGAAAGAGGAAAAGCTTATCTTTGATCGAACTTTATCAGGAGTTGAAGTTCCAGGAAAAGAATATGGAACGATTCGAAAGTGTCATGTAAAAGGAGAAAGTCTGAAGCTGCATATCTTTGTCGATACGTCTTCGGTTGAATTGTTTGTGAATGATGGAGAAGAAGTGTTTACAAGCCGCATTTTCCCGAAACAAGGAAGTGATGGAATTCGTTTCTTTGCAAATGGTGGAGAGGCAGTTGTACGTGCTAAGATATATGAACTTTCTTCTATGAACGAATCATAATAGATAGAGGTGATTTTGGTGAAACAATTATTTTCAATAGGTGAAGTTTTAATTGATTTTATCCCGTTACAAAAAGGGAAGGCGTTAAAGGATGTGATCGGATTTGAGCGTGCTCCAGGTGGGGCTCCTGCCAATGTGGCTGCTGCTGTTTCGAAATACGGTGGAAAAGCATCCATGATCACCAAGTTAGGAAAGGACGCATTCGGTGATTTTCTCATTGAAGAATTGGAGGCAGTAGGAGTTGAAACGGATAAGATCAAACGAACAAAGGAAGCAAATACAGGACTTGCATTTGTTTCTCTCCGTGAAGATGGGGAACGAGACTTTTCGTTTTATCGTAATCCATCCAGTGATCTTCTTTTAACAGAAGATGAAATAAAAGAGGAATGGTTTGAGAAAGGAGATATTCTTCACTTTTGCTCGGTTGATCTCGTTGAAAGTCCGATGAAATACGCTCATGAAAAAGCGATTCAAGCTGTTAAAGATAATGGGGGAATCGTTAGTTTCGACCCGAATGTCCGCTTGCCGTTATGGGAACATCCGGAAGATTGTCGTAAGACGATATTAGCGTTTCTTCCTAAAGCGCACATTATTAAAATTTCAGATGAAGAACTTGAATTTATTACGGGAATTAAAGATGAACAACAAGCTATCCAAAGTTTGTTTACAGGTGATGTGAAAGCGGTGATTTACACAAAAGGTGCCAACGGTGCGGATCTTTATTTAAAGGACAGCTTTTTCACTTCCAAAGGCTTTAAGGTAGAGGTTCAAGACACAACAGGTGCTGGTGATGCATTTATTGGGGGATTTTTATACAAACTTCTCGAAAAAAAAGCGACCCTTAATAATCTTGAACAACTATTAAAAGAAAACCAAATGGAAATTTTAGCATTTGCAAACGCAAGTGGTGCAATTACCACGACAGGAAAAGGAGCAATCTCCTCTATTCCAACGAACGAGGAAATTGATTTATTTCTGAACAAGAACTAAAAAGAAAATGGATGAGAAACTAAACGGGCCGTGCTCGCTGAAAGCATCCTACGATTAGTGAATAATCAAAACACAAAGAATGGGTGACCCAATCTACTTTTGGGACACCCATTTCAAGCTAAAAGCCTTTTAATTAATATGGTTGCTCGTTTGGGAATTGTGTGGCGACGAATACAATGAGTTGATTTACGATGAACTGTTCAGTATTTCTTCTGGCTCATGAATAAAAGTTACGTGTTCAATTTGATGCAATGCTTCCAATTGTTCTTGCGCAATTCGGGACTTTAACCGAGTGAAAAAAATTTGTTTAAATCCATAGGTCAAGTACATGTTCAAAGCATTTTGGAGTTCTTTTTCCAATCCAAAACCGGAGACTTTTTGATAACGACAATCAATGAGAAGAATAAATTCTATAGGATTAATGGTATCTACCTTTTGAAGAAACTCTTCCTTGTAAGCCGCAACAACTAAGTCATTAAAATAGCCTTCCGAGGTTACGAATACAATCTTTTGGTCTTGTAATACTTCAATCTTATACTTCACGTTGAGTCACCCCTTCTCTTGATAGAAGCTCCTCGCCTTTTCATCAATCGATTGAATGAAAGCACTTTTACCTTTTGTATATTCGGCCGGATTAAAACGGTACAAGTTTGAGAGTGATCGTTTTAACTGGCCATATTCTTTTGCTTTTTCAGGATGAGTACGTAAATAATCGCGAAAAGCTAGATGACGCCCTATTTCAGAATCACCATTTTCAAATATATGCACATGGTGGGTTCTTTTGTCCCCACCTTTAGCAAAAAAACGTCGATTTCGAATACCATTTTCACCGTAGGCTCCATATCCGAGCGATGCCATTTCATTGTTGTACGCATCAACTTTCGTAATATCTCTTACGACAATGAGGAGGTCAATGATAGGTTTTGCGTCTAAATGTTCAATGGCTGTTGAACCAATATGGTGAATGTCTATAGCTTCATCCTTAAAAACGTCCTTCAGCTTCTTGCGCTCTTCTTTAAACATACTTTTCCACTTTTTTTGGTAGGGGACAATTTCCACGGTACGCATTTTTTCACCTTCCTTACCCCATTTTCCACCTTATAAGTCCAATTCCCTATAGTTCAATTCCCTAAATTTCATTCAAAGGGGCTAACTAATTAGTACCTTATCACATCATGGCACATATAAGTAGAGTAAATCTGTTTAAACAATTAAGGAGGAGTAAAACGTAATGAACATGGAAAATATAAATCGTTATATCAACAATGTTATTAAGGTAAATAGAGGTGGTCCTGAGTCGAGAAGTGGTAGTCTTTTATTCGTAGCAAGTGATTATTTAGTATTACTAACTAATGAAGATGGAGTAGTGTACTATAACCTTACTCATGTGAAAAGCGTTACAGCAGATTCAATGCAACAAGAACTAGAGGACTTAGAACAATTGACAGAACCACTTGATTTTGAGCAAATTTTAAACTTCAATATGTTGTTGGAAAATATGAAATATCGCTTTGTAAGAATAAATCGTGGAGGACCTGAGAAAGTGGAAGGGGTTTTGACTGAAATGAATGATGGAGTAGCCACATTAATCTCTAATAACGAAATTATTAATGTTTCAGTTTTCCACATTAAAAATATTAGCCTAGTTGATGAGTCAAAAGAAGAAAAGAAAGAAGAAGCGAAAGAGGAAAATGATTCTAAAGAATAATGGGAGGGTGAAACTGAATTCATGAGTAACGACTGGGTAAATCGGAATCTTGGACAAATGGTTCAAATCAATCGTGGGGGCCCTGAGTCAAGGGTAGGAAAGCTATTAGGTTATCATGAGGATTATTTAACTCTTTATACTGCTGAAGAAGGTTTACTCTATTTTCAAATACACCATATCAAAAGTATTACAACTAACAGTGTTTTAAATGCGATACCAAATATTTCGTATCAAAATAATAATCCTACACAAGCTGCCACTTTCCGACAATTATTAGAAAGTTTAAAGTATCAATGGGTAACTGTGAACCGTGGCGGCCCTGAAAAATTAGAGGGCGTTGTCGAAAGTGTTGATTCAGACTACATGATGATGATTGTGGATAAAGAGATCATTAGAATCACAATTTTTCATATTAAGAGTATAAGTTATGGTTACCAAAAGAAACGCAAGGATTTGAATATAGCGAAAGATTCTCAGAAATATAAAAATAAGGAAGAAGTCGAATCAGAAAAAAAAACTAATAATAACAAAAAACAAAAAGAAATGTTGGAGGAAAAGGATACAAACATCCAATCTTTAGATAATACGAAGAATCATCCAATTGAAAGAGGAACAGATGAGATAAATGAAGGTAACGAACAAGCTGAGTTAGGTTTGAAAAAGGAAGATTATCCGATAAATCGGCCAGCTGACGAACCAATAAATGAACCAGTAGCAGATACGTTAAATGTGAGTAGTGAAAAGGTTGAGGAGGGAGAAGACAAAAGGAAAGAAGACCTGTCGATTAAGACTTCAGACAAAACGAAAAAGGAGTCGAAGGAAATAGATATGAGAAAGGAAAAGAAAAGGAAAAGCGAGAGTTCTGAGGAAAAAAAGAAAAAGGAAGAAAAAAAGTCTACTGATAGTGTGAAGATGGAGTCTCAAAAAAAAGAAATGAAGAAGGAAAAAGAGAGTAAAGACAAAAATCCAGAACAGAAAAAGGGAAAGCAAACGGTTAAAAAGTTTACTGATAAAGTGAAAAAAGAGTCAGAGAAAAAAGGTATGGTAAAGGAAAGAGAGAGCAAGGATAACGATCCGGAACAGAAAAGGGAAATGCAGGGTTTAAATAATTCTACAAACAAAGTTATGAGTCATTCTGAGAATAAGGAGTTCCAACAGGACCAGAACAGCAAATCAAATGAGACATTAAAGAAAGAAAGCGTAATCGAAAATAATCCAGATGATCGTGATAATTCCAATCAGAATCAATCTGTTCAAAATTCAGCTAAGAATGAATTGAAAAATGAGAAGAGGAAGCATCGCTCTAAAACTCATAAAAGTAAGTTTATGGTGACAAAGGGCGGGACTAAATATATGAACTAGAAAGAGAGGGGGAGAATTCCTCCTTTCAATACTCTTAGAAAGGGGGATAAAAAATGTTTATTATATTATATTTTTGTATAATAGGTACATTTTTTTATATGAAATTTATTAAGCCACCAATTAATGTCAATGTTGAAACTAAAAAAATACGAAGAAAATCTCTCCATGCACCCGTACTAAAAATGTATCCGAAGGTGGCGAAAAAACATGATGGATAGTAGCACAGTCTTAATGATTTTTGTATTTTTATTTACGGTAATTGTTATGATGTGGAGACCATTTGGTTTAAACGAAATATATCCAACTACTATAGGGGCTATAATTGTTCTCATAAGTGGAATTGTACCACTTCAAGATTTATCCATTATCTTTCATATTGTTAGTGGTGCAGCGATTACCATTCTCTCTACTATCATTATGTCAATTGTACTAGAAAGCATAGGTTTTTTCCGATGGATTGCAGTAAATATCGTTAATAATGCTAAGGGATCAGGTATTAGACTATACATTTATATTATTCTTCTATGCTTTTTTATGACAATGTTTTTTAACAATGATGGAAGTATATTAATTACGACTCCTATCATCATTCACATTGTAAATATACTCCGTTTCAAACCACATCAAAAATTCCCCTATCTATTATCAGGAGCTTTAATTGCAACTGCTGCGAGTGCTCCAATCGCAGTGAGTAATATTGCTAACTTAATTGCATTAAAAATTGTTGGATTAACGTTAAACGGATATGTATTAATGATGTTTGTTCCATCCATGATAGGAATTATTGTCATTGCGTATATGTTATATGTTTACTTTAAAAAGGATATTCCTGTAAACATACCAATTGTGAAGGGTGATATTTATGTTCACTCTGAGACTGCTACACTGATGAACCATCCATATAAACAACAGCCAGAGCAACATGAGGTTGATTGGTGGTTGTTTAAAACTTGTATGGTAATCGTTGTTTTAGTACGAGCAAGCTTCTTTGCTTTATCTCCATTTGGGATTCCGATTGAGTGGATTGGGATGGTAGGTGCAGGTATCCTTGTTATCCTTAGGTGGTATCGGATTCAAATGGGAATAAAAGATATATTTTTAAAAACCCCTTGGCACATTTTGTTGTTCGCTTTTAATATGTATGTAATCGTTTATGGTCTTCGAAATGTTGGACTTAGTCACTTTATTGTCGAACAAATAGGATCAGCAGTATCAGATAGTATGTTTAATGCAAGTTTTATAATGGGGGGACTATTAACCGTAATTTCAAATCTATTTAATAATTTACCAGCCATTATGATTGGGACACTATCGTTGATGGACATGGGATTAGACCTCCATACTCTGCAAGTTGCCTATCTAGCTAACATAATAGGTAGTGATATAGGGGCATTGTTAACTCCTGTAGGGACATTAGCGACTTTAATTTGGATGTTCTTGTTGAAGAAGCATGGGATTGAAATTACATGGATAAAATATATGCGCGTCACAATATGGATTATCCCAATTGGTTTAATTGTAAGTTTAATCAGTTTGTATTTTTGGAACGAATGGCTACTCGTTATGAATTGGAGGTAATGAAACATGTTAGATTTACTAAAACCGCTCATTGGTAGAAAAGTTCTCTTGGAGATTTCTGGTAATAAAAGAATTATTGGAATACTCATTGATATTGGAGCAGATCTTCTTGTTGTCTTTGATGGGAAAGATTATAACTATATTTCCAATGCTCATGTTCATTATTGTCTTTCAGTAGACGATGATTCGATGGAACTTCCTGAAAAACCATCTGAAATAGAAATCGAAGATGAGCTTTCACTAAGAAAAGTTTTAAGCTATGCAAAAGGGAGCTTTGTCGAAATTCTTGTAAATGGAAATGAATATATTCATGGCTATATTTCAAGTTTGATGAATAACTATTTTACTTTTTACACCCCTCTTTATAAAAATATTTTTATTTCCATACACCACCTAAAAATCGTCAGACCATACCCGCTAGGGAAAACTCCGTACAGTCTCACAAGTCAACAGCTACCATTACACCCAACTACTAATTCCTTGGCAAGAACTTTTGAAGTTCAACTAAATAGATATGTTGATCAATTAGTTGTGTTTAATTTAGGTGAAAAAGAAATATCAGTGGGGAAATTAGAGGATATTAAAAATAATATTGTTAAGTTTAAATTAGCAAAGGGAGGGCAAGCATTTATTAATCTTCAGCATATTAAATCATTCTATATACCGTAAGTTATGGACTAGTATGTACTTAATTGTATGTACTGGTCTAATTAATGAATTTGTATGGATAATTCGTTTAAACGAACGTTGATAAGGTGAATTAGTAACTGTCTGAACAAAATGTCTTTGCTCATATCACTCCCGTATAATTTTTCAAGGAATTAAACGAGCGGTGCAAGGTAAAAATCAGCGGTCAATTCCTAAAAGCTTTCTAAACCTGGGAAATATGTTGTGGACAAAATGGTATGCCCGAAAAATAAAATCTGAACAACTTATTGCTAGATTTTTAACAGTTCATTCTCAAGTTGTGGATTATGTATCTACTCTTACAGAAAAAGAACTTAGGAGCAAGGTTCGTCTGTCGAATGGTCAACAGATGTCCATTGGAGAAATGGTGGAGGCCCATTGCAACCATGTTCATCATCATATAGAGCAATTAAAGAAAGGCGCTCATTAATCGTAAGCGCCTTTTTGAATATTCTAAAATTATGATGCGTGTTTACTTAGAAGCTTAGCTAAAATGTGGGTTTTGTAGCTTTCTAGTTTTCTTCCTTCGTAATCGCGAATGCCTCGTTTCTTTAACTCCTTGACATACCAACCTTTACTTCCAAAATACATGGATTCCCCTCATCCTTTCTCTTTGGAATAGTTGAATTCTAAGAGGCGATTCGTGGTGATTACATTTTATTGTAACATTCTTCCATGAATAGGGGAAGATAATTGGTGGACAATTTTTTAAGACTTTACTAGTATAGGAGAGGTGAGAGGAGTGTGACGAGGATGAGTCGCTATTTGTCTTACGAGCAAATGGTTCAAATATGCGAGAAAATAAATGAGAAATTCATACCAGATGGTGAAGCATTCTTTGAGCAAGTAGAAGAGCTTTTTAATATAGAAGAACCTGTTACTTTTCAGCAATTTATGGTGATGACATTAAAAGGGCTATTATCCGTAGTGGATGAAGAGATTGAAAAAATTGAACAGAAAGCCACTATTAAACCAAGCTGTTTAAAAGGTTGTGCGCATTGCTGTTATTTTCCCATCATTGTGACACAAGCCGAAGGAAAAATGCTAGTGGATTACATCGAAACGTTACCGGAAAAAGCACGTGAAGATATGAAGGCGCATTTAAAAGACTATTTTTCAAGCTATGAGGCGAAGATCAAAGACGTGTGCTCCATGCCATTTGAAGGAGATTTTAAGAAAACATATATTCAAAAACAATTACCTTGCCCGTTTTTGGATACGAATTCTAATACGTGTAAAGCGTATGAAGTGCGTCCGATTCCGTGCCGAACCTATTTGAATTACTGTGATCCCATCGTCTGCGCCGAAAACGATGTACCAAAGGAACCGTTTAGTTACGAGTTCTTTTATGCTTTTTACATGCAAGCACTAAACGAAGTTATACAAGAGCTGGTCGAGGAAGAAGAGTTTCCGTTTCACTACCCTCAAGACCTCGTTACGTATGACTATTTACCAAACCTACTCAAAAAGTATTTACATGAAATTCGATAATGATAGACCGTAAGATTTGTTGGGGTAACAACATCTTACGGTCTTTTTTTTTAGGAGGCTCTTTTCTATGAGGTTGTTGGTAGTAAGTCAGGGAACTTTTACCTCATGAATTCGAGTGACTGGACTCCTGTGGTAGGGGAAAGACGCTGTAGGTATATGTGAGGAAACCTGGTTCCAGCAAGTGTCCGGAGCTATTCATCTTAATAATTTTAAAAGGAGCAATCTATACGGACACCTCGTTTGATTAATAACAGATATTGGGTAAAATTCCACTTTGTAAGATTTTTTAAAATAAATTTGGACAAAAATTTAAAAAATGTGTCGATTTTTTAACAATTGGAAATTACTGATTGTTGATTATGTTCTGAAAACTTAATATACTCTAGGTGTAAAGACACCTTAAGAACAATCAAGGGGGAAGGGAATAATGGAGTTTATTCATAGCTTAATTGGACAAGCGAATACACTACTATGGGGATATGTTCTAATTGGTCTTTTGCTTGGTTTAGGTTTACTTTTTACGATAAAAACGGGCTTTGTTCAAATTCGCTACTTAGGTGAAATGTTCCGCGTCGTGGCTGAAAAGCCAAAGAAAGATCAAAAGGGAAGTATTTCTTCACTGCAAGCTTTCTTTATCGGAGCTGCGACACGTATCGGGACAGGAAACGTCGCTGGGGTAGCAATGGCGATTGCGATTGGTGGACCAGGGGCTGTCTTCTGGATGTGGCTTGTAGCCATTCTTGGTGGGGCAAGTGCTTTTGTTGAAAGTACATTAGCGCAAATTTTTAAAGTGAAAGATAAAGACGGGTTCAAAGGTGGACCTGGTTACTATATGGAAAAGCAGTTAGGGAAGCGTTGGTTAAGTACCATTTTTGCGGTGACCATTATATTATCATTCGGAACAACATTTAATGCTGTTCAAAGTAATACAATTGCCACTGCGTTCAACAATTCATTTGGAATGAATGAGGCATTAATGGGCGCGTTGTTAACAGTATTAACGGCAATGATCATCTTCGGTGGAGTAAAACGAATTGCGCGTTTTTCTGCGATTATCGTACCGATTATGGCTGTATTCTACTTAGCATTAGCTTTATATGTGACAGTTATTAATATCACTGAAGTACCTGCATTAATTGCGTTAATTGTAAAGAGTGCGTTCGGATTAGAAGAAGTTATTGGTGGTGGAATTGGTGCTGCCATTATGAACGGTGTTAAGCGTGGATTATTCTCAAACGAAGCCGGGATGGGTTCTGCTCCGGTAGCAGCAGCGACAGCAAATGTATCTCACCCAGTAAAACAAGGATTTATCCAAGCATTAGGAGTATTCTTCGACACGTTACTTGTATGTTCGGCAACAGCCTTTATCATCTTATTATCCGAACCGTATAAGCAAGGGCTGGTGGGCATTGAATTAACACAAGCTTCTTTAGCTGAACATTTTGGACCTTGGGCAACTTATTTCTTAGCCTTTGCTATCTTCATGTTTGCCTTCAGTTCTATTATCGGAAGCTACTACTATGGAGAGGCGAACTTAGAGTTCATTCATAAGTCAAAAACAGCTTTATTCATCTATCGCGTAATTGCATTAGGAATGATCGTATTCGGATCGATGGCAAGCTTACAAATCGTTTGGGATTTAGCGGATTTAGCGATGGCATTAATGGCACTGACGAACTTAATAGCGATTGGTTTATTAGGGAAGTTTGCGTATAAAGCACTTCAGAATTATATGGAACAACGTAAACAAGGTTTAGACCCTGTATTCTATGCAGATGATATAGAAGGATTAAAAGGGGTTGAAAGCTGGCCAACTCGTGAATCTAAGTATGAAGAAGCGGTGTAATTGTGCGCTTTGTTCTAAATAATTAACATAAACCTTCCGGGATGTTGGAGTTTCAACATTCTGGAAGGTTTTTTTATTGTTACAGAAAGTTTAAGTTCAATAAAGTGTTAAAGTATTCTCTTTACAGTTTTTTGGTGTCTAGCTCCAAGCGCCATCGGCTCGGGTCGCTTCGGCCCTGCTGTGGTGACGGAAGCTTCCTCTCAGGTCCTCCAGCGCCCTTCGCCTAAGGACTTGCGCTTTGCGCTTTTTCTGTGAAAATAAAAGTTACCTATGAGCTGAATGGTCGATCACGATAGGTAGATGGTAGAAAGGAAACCCCGGGGAGAATAAATTTTCATGTCCGGGGTGTGAGTGTAAAATCATGTATGTTTCTTATGAGATTAATATATAGCGTCAGTCCTTCTTTCTCAAGTCGTTAGGGAAGAATCCATTTTTTCGCTTTTACGGCAAATTGTATTGTATGAAGTGTTTCGCAATAGTCCTTTTGAATGGATGCAGACGGAGTCTCATCAAAGGAGAAATAGGACAGAACAGAAAGGGATTTAAACCAGTCGCTCAAATCTTCTAACGTATGGGTAGTATTAGACCAGACGGTTTGTAAAGGAGGGCTATAAATGGGAAGGGCACCCTTCTTTAATTGACAACCTTGAATCTTTTCTTGAAACGTATAATCTTTAATTTCTAGTTTAATAGGGTGAAAAACATCCGGCCAATAATCGGCACGAGAACCAGTATGAGGATGAGTTCTAGCCCAACTGACGATTTGTTCCATTCTGGAGGGATCGTTGCGTAATATCAAATACAGCCTTTTTCCCAGTTCAATTCTTTTTAACAATGAATGAAACATTTGAACAGTTGTTCCAACTAACCGTGGTCGCCCATTAGTTATCGTATAAGGAAACAGAATGTGATTAAACGATAGGAAATCATACATTTTAAAGGGCAGGGAACTTGTGATGGACGAGACGTGATGAACGAGTCGTTTTTCAATAAAGTTTTGTTCATTAACTATCAGGGCAATGGTTAACCGTTTATGGTTATGGTGAGTCCAAAAATCGTTCCACATCACTTCCATAAAAGAAGATACGTGGAAATGAGGAAGTAAGTGAAATAGATTCTTCTTTTGCTTTTTTGATTGCTCGTAAAGCAATAATTGGGGAAAAGCATCGTGAAAAATGAGCCAATTCCCTCGCTCTAAAAAAGAAAAGAAACTTGTTCTTTCTTTATCTTTTAATAAGCTTGGGAGAAATTCTCCTTGCAAATCGGTCATATTCCATCCCGCATTTCGCGAGACAAGGTGAGCAAGGAGTGACCAATGAATTTCAGGATGTTTTAAATAAAAAGTAAGATAGGCTTCAGTTCGGTTAATATTATTCACGTTATGATAGCGTGTTTCTTCGCGAATTCGCTGGATTAAACGCTTTTCTTCATTCGTAAGTGGTGAAAAAGAGGGGGAAGAGGACATTTGATTGAGTAAGTGTTGTTTTAATTCGCTATCGATAAGCAAAAGAATCTTCCTCCTTAAGAATGTGTTAAAAATGATATGAATAAATATAGGTAAGGGTTTGGAAAGAGGTGACATCTTATGTATGAGCAAGCTTTGGAAGAGATTCACCGTCTGAAAAGCGAACTGATAAAAGAGCAGCAGCCTGATGGTTCATGGAACTACCCGTTCGATACGGGGGTAATAACGGACTGTTCGATGATTATTTTGCTTTCATCTTTAAAAATGAGAGATGAACCGTTAATCGAGAGACTTGTTGGTCGAATCGTTTCAAAGCAAGAAGCAAACGGTACGTGGAAGCTATACCCAGATGAAAAAGATGGCAATTTATCTGTTACAATTTTAGCTTACTATGCTTTACTGTATTCAAATAAGGTATCGAAACGTGACCCAAAAATGCATATGACCAAACAATTTATTTTGAAAAAAGGAGGGATTGCAGAAGCTGAATTTTTTACGAAGATTATTTTAGCTGTTACTGGTCAGTATGATTGGTCATCCATTCCTGTTGCTCCTATTGAAGTAGTTTTATTACCTACGACTTTTCCTCTTAATCTCTATGATTTGTCTATTTTTGCCCGAGTCAATTTAGTACCCATCTTAATTCTCTCCAATCAGAGGTTTGCCGTGCGCACGAAAGATGCTCCTGACTTGTCCGATCTCCTTATTCATCGGCAAGGTCAGTCGCATGTTCATTCACGTGAATGGAATTCCTTTATGGCAATTTTGTCTCAAGGGGTCAAGCGGCTAGTAGGTGCGCCTGCGGAAATAAGAAAGTTAGCTTATGAGAAAGCTGTTCAATATATGGTTAATCGAATTGAGCCCGATGGTACGTTTTATAGTTATTTCAGTGCGACATTCTTTATGGTTTATGCCCTGCTTTCGCAAGGTTTTTCAAAACAGCACCCTATCATATTAAATGCTATCAATGGCTTGAAGACTTTTGAAATAGAAGTAGATGGATTGTCACATCTGCAATATACAACAGCGTCTGTTTGGAATACCGCGTTAATTAGCTATGCCCTTCAAGAAGCGGGAGAGCATTCCTCTTCAATCCCTGTTCAACAAGCCAATGAATACGTAAGGCGAAGGCAGCATTACGTTTATGGAGATTGGGCCGTTCATAATTCGAATGCTCTCCCTGGGGGATGGGGGTTTTCAACTGTAAACACCTTTAACCCTGACATAGATGATACAACCGCCGTATTACGAGCGATTCGAAATGATGCGATAAGCAAAGCTAGTTACCGAGTTCATTGGGATCGAGGAGTTCAATGGCTTATTAGCAGTCAAAACGATGACGGGGGATTTCCCGCTTTTGAAAAAAATGTCGATAAGTCTATTTTAACTTGGCTCCCATTTGAAGGGGGAAGGGGGATGCTCTTAGATCCGTCTTCTGCAGATTTAACGGGTCGAACATTGGAGTTCTTAGGAAACTTCTCTGGTGCGTTTAAAGATCAATATGTAATTAAAAGGGCGGTCAATTGGTTAATACGGAACCAAGAGAAAAATGGATCTTGGTATGCCCGATGGGGAATTTGTTATATTTATGGGACTTGGTGTGCCTTAACGGGATTAGTGGCAGTCAACGTTCGACGTGATCATCCAACCATCCGAAAAGCGGTATCGTGGTTATATTCAATTCAACAAGAGGATGGGGGTTTTGGAGAATCATGCAAAAGTGATATCGAAAAATCATATGTTCCACTTACGTTTAGTACGCGAACACATACTGCTTGGGCGTTAGATGCTCTATTAGCCGCAGAGGAAAAAATTACACCGCAAATGGAGAAGGCGTTCAATTTTCTAATTAATCCTAACAATGAGTTGCAAGAAGCTTGTCGTTATCCGAAAGGGCAAGGATTAGCTGGAAGCTTTTATATTCATTATCCAAGTTATGAATACTTATTTCCGTTATTAACATTAAGCCATTACTTAAAAAAGTGTGAAAGATAATATTGTGCAAGGAGCTCTACAGGGCTCCTTTTTTATTTGTGACTTTCGTTGTTAATACCATTTCTTTAAGGTTTCCCCTTATGTTAAGGGTTTAGTTCATTTACATAGGAGGTATATATTATATTAGTTACTAATTTAAAATAATTTTAAATAACAGTTGACATCGAAGAGGGTGAGACGTAATATATAAAATGTATTAAATAATAATTATTATAAATTGAAAATAAATTTAATGAGGTGAATGGTATGCAACGACGTTTAACAACTAATCAAGGTGCTCCAATTGGAAATAATCAAAGTTCTAAGACGGCTGGTCAAAATGGCCCGACGCTTCTCGAAGACTATCAACTTATTGAAAAGCTTGCTCACTTTGATCGTGAACGAGTCCCTGAACGGGTGGTTCATGCTAGAGGAGCTGGTGCTCATGGCGTGTTTGTAACGAAGAACAGTATGAAGCGCTATACAAAGGCGAAGTTTTTACAAGAAGAAGGAACAGAGACACCGGTGTTTGCTCGATTTTCTACAGTAGTTCACGGCACACATTCACCCGAAACATTGCGTGACCCTAGAGGATTTGCGGTGAAATTTTATACAGAAGAAGGGAACTATGATTTCGTTGGAAACAACTTACCTGTTTTTTTCATACGCGATGCAATGAAATTTCCTGATATGGTGCATGCGTTTAAGCCTGACCCACGAACAAATATTCAAGACCCTAATCGATTCTGGGATTTTGTATCGCTTTCACCTGAGTCTACTAATATGTTGCTTCATTTATTCTCAGATGAGGGGATTCCGAAAGACTATCGTCATATGAGGGGATCCAGTGTCCACGCGTTTAAATGGGTAAACGAATTTGGCAATACGGTATACGTTAAACTTCGTTGGGTACCAAAGCAAGGGGTACAAAATCTTTCTATTGAAGAGGCAGAAGCCATTCAAGCGAAAGACTTTAACCATGCATCACGCGATTTGTACGAGGCAATTGAACGCGGGGAGTATCCTGAATGGGACTTATATGTCCAAGTTTTGAAGCCAGAAGATATGCATCAATTTGATTTCAATCCACTTGATGCAACAAAGGATTGGTTTGAGGATAATATTCCATATGAATTCGTTGGAACAATGACTTTAAATAAAAATCCGGATAATGTTTTTGCTGAAACAGAGTCCTCTGCCTTCAGTCCAAGTGTATTAGTACCAGGCATGTTACCTTCAGAAGATAAACTACTACAAGGGCGTCTATTCTCTTATCCTGATACTCAACGGTATCGAATCGGTGCTAACTACTTGCAACTGCCGATTAATTGTCCGTTTGCGCAAGTTCATAACAATCAACGAGATGGTCATATGCCGTTCAAGCAACAAAAAAGCTCAATTAACTATGAACCGAATAGCTTTGATCATGAACCAAAAGAGGACTCTTCTTATGAAGAAGTAGAACAACCCATCCAGCATCAATCCATCGGACGATATATTACAGAAAAACCGAATAACTTTGATCAAGCGGGAGAAGTATGGAGACGTTATAGTGATGAAGAACAAGAAGCGGTCATCAAAAATTTAACGAACGATCTAAAGCAAGTACGAGAAGATATTGTACTTCGAGCTATTTGTAACTTCTATCGGGCAGATGAAACGTTAGGGATGCGACTGGCTAATCAATTAGGTGTGAATTTACAACCATACTTACAACACCTACCGAAATAATAAAAAAGTAGTTCATATAACATAGGAGAACTCTTAAAACTCAACTCGATTAACTATCTAATATACAAAAAGCTTGGGGCATTTTCCCAAGCTTTTGTTTATACTTCTTTTCTTGACGAATGGTCGGGGGTTCATTTTACGAATGACACTCTTTTTCTTCTTCAGCTACCTTTGTCAGTATCAATTCACTGATCAGCGTCCTGAATGTTTTTCAAAATCTCGTAGTCTACTCCTTGCTTATAAAGGGGAAACATTTTACTTTGCTATTAAAATGAATGTTTAATATTTCTCTTCAGATACCTGCTTTCCGCGTTGCCGATATGCACAAGTGGGGCCCTTCCTCATATCCCTCGAGTCAAGTTGATCCATTACTAAGGGGAAAAAACGATTCTCAACAATACACACTAAAAGCAACAAGCTTTTAGAAAAGAGCCTAAACAAAAGTCTTTTAAAAAAAGAGTCTTATGGAAAGTTTTTTAATAGAAGAGAAAGAAACATCTTGTAAGGAATTAGAGGGGTTTCCTTACTATTCCGAGTGGTTTTTATTTAAAGTTTAGTGTGTTATAGTGTTTTGCGGTTTTGAAACATAACAAGGTAAGGGTGCTTATTAGATGAAAAGAGAATGGATCATTCGCTGGTGTTTCTTTTTAATCGGGCTAATCGTTTTAGGGTTCGGAATTGCTTTAACGATTAAGGGGAAAATATTAGGGATTGGACCGTGGGATGTTTTTCACTACGGATTGTATCTGAAATTCGGCTTAACAATTGGAACGTGGTCGATAATTGTCGGGTTTTTTCTATTAACAATTACGTCGATCTTAACGAAATCATTCCCTAAAGCGGGGGCTTTTTTAAATATGTTACTGTTAGGATTGTTTATCGACTTTTTTGACTATGTAATTCCAAAGCCAAATGAGATTATAATACAAGTATTCTTGTTTGTATTGGGTATTATAGTGATTGGGTATGGAATAGGTTTATATGTATCGGCAAATTTTGGAGCTGGCCCTCGTGATGGTCTTATGTTGTATATTGTGGAAAAGACGGGTTGGAGTATTACGTGGGTTCGAAATGGGATTGAATTAGTTGTTTTAATTTTAGGTTGGGCTTTAGGTGGACCTGTTGGAATAGGCACGATATTTATTGCCTTTTTTCTTGGTAGATTCATTGCCTTTTCTTTGCCGCAATGCAAATGGCTTCTTCAGTACTTAGTGAGAGAACGTACAAATTATGCTTCTCATAAACGCTCAGCTATATAACAATAGGAAGAGGGTGTCCCAAAAGTAGCTGGGACACCCATTCTTTTTTTTGAAATACAAGGATTTACTAAAAGGTTGTTGTTTTTGGTCATACACTTTATCGTGAAAGGCGAACGCTTTCCGGACTTGCACAGGACGTGTTGGCCTCTGCGTTGGCCACAGGACGTGGCCGCTTTTAGCAGAGGTTCATTAAATTATCGCCTCCTCATCTCGCAAGCTCGTCTGCAGGGTCTTCGACTCGTGCTGTTCCCACTGGAGTCGCCGCCTTTCGCCAACTATTACGAACACAACCAAATAAAAAAGAAAACTCTCTTTTTTGGTATAATGAAGTCTAAATCTTACAAAAAAATTTGGTACAAAAATTTTTTAAAAAATGTGTTGACACTATAGTGTGGATGTTATATTATAAATAGCGTCGCTGTTAGCGAGTTGCTAAAAATCTTGCTTAACAGTAAATCGTAACAAAAAACTTTTAAAAAAAGTTATTGACACCAAACGGTTCGTTTGGTAATATAAAAAAGTCGCTGTCACGAGAAGGTGAAGCGACGGAAGAGTTCTTTGAAAACTAAACAAAACGAAGCGTCAACGTTAATTCTTTTTTATGAGCAATCAAACTTTTTTGGAGAGTTTGATCCTGGCTCAGGACGAACGCTGGCGGCGTGCCTAATACATGCAAGTCGAGCGAACAGATAGGGAGCTTGCTCCCTTGACGTTAGCGGCGGACGGGT